>CAMTJB010000068.1 GCA_947072715.1 uncultured Fusobacteriaceae bacterium
GCAACAGATGCTGGATGGATTGCACATGATAGACAAGTTGGACAAACTGGAAAAACAGTAAGACCAGGTGTTTATTTTGCAATGGGAATTTCAGGAGCAATCCAACATGTATCAGGTATGGAAGAATCTGAATACATTATTGCAATAAATAGAGATAAAGATGCTCCTATATTTGGAACAGCAGATTTAGGAATAGTTGGAGACGTTAACAAAATAGTTCCAGCTATAGTTGAGGAATTAAAAAAATCTAAACTTACAAAATAATAATTCGATTTGTGACAACCTCAAATGTGATTTTTTAGTTAAAATTAAAAAATTTACAATGAGGTTGTTATAGATTAGAAGCAGATAAAGAGTAAAGTTGGGTATAAAGGTTATAGTTAATTAAGGAAGAGAAGGGGGATATATAATGTCGAAAGTGTATATAGTATCAGCTAAAAGAACTGCAGTGGGAAGTTTTTTAGGAAACTTAGCACCAATATCACCAGCTGAATTAGGTGGAGTAGTAATAAAAAATATAATAGAAGAAACAGGAATAAATCCAGCAAACTTAGATGAAGTAATAGTAGGAAATATATTACAAGGAGGTCATGGACAAGGTATTGGAAGACAGGTTGCCATGGCTGGAGGAGTTCCTAAAGAGGTTACAGGTTATGCTGTAAATATTTTATGTGGAAGTGGAATGAAAACTGTAATGAATGGATTTAATGCAATCAAAGCAGGAGAGGCTAATCTTATTATAGCTGGTGGAGTAGAATCAATGTCACAGGCTGGATTTGTTATTCCAGGAAAAGTTAGATTAGGAAATAAAATGGGAGATATGACAGCTGTTGATTCTTTATTAGTTGATGGATTAACTGATGCTTTCCATAAAATACACATGGGTGTAACGGCAGAAAATATTGCAGCTGAGTACGGAATTACAAGAGAGCAGCAAGATGAGTTTGCAATAAATTCTCAAAAGAAAGCTATAGCAGCAGTTGATGCAGGAAGATTTAAAGATGAAATAGTTCCAGTAACAATAAAAGGAAGAAAAGGGGACACGATTGTAGATACAGATGAATATCCTAATAGAGGGACTTCTCTAGAAAAATTATCAGGATTGAAACCAGCTTTCATAAAAGAGGGAACAGTAACTGCAGGAAATGCTTCTGGATTAAATGATGGAGCAAGTTTTGTTTTATTAGCTTCAGAAGAAGCGGTAAAAAAATATAACTTAAAACCACTAGTTGAGTTAGTATCAGTTGGTCAAGGTGGAGTAGATCCTAAAACAATGGGAATGGGACCAGTTCCAGCAGTTAAAAATGCTTTAACAAAAGCAGGATTAAAATTATCGGATATAGGATTAATAGAGTTAAACGAAGCATTTGCTGCTCAAGCATTAGGAGTTATGACTCAGTTATCAAAAGACTGTGAAGTTTCTATGGAATGGTTTGCTGATAGAACAAATGTAAATGGTGGAGCTATAGCAATAGGGCATCCATTAGGAGCATCAGGGAATAGAATAACAACAACACTGATTCATGAAATGAAAAAAAGAGGAACTGAATATGGAGTGGCTTCTTTATGTATTGGTGGAGGATTAGGTACAGCTTTATTAGTTAAAAATGTTAAATAATTTATAAATATTAGATATTAAATACTTAATGTTAGATATTAAGTATGGAAAAAAGGATAATTTAAAATAAGATAACTTAAAATTAAAATAAAGTGGAGGGATTTAGAATGGAAAGAGTATCAGGAAAAATAGCTTTAGTAACAGGTAGTGCAAGAGGTATAGGAAGAGCAGTAGTTGAAAAGTTAGCATCAGAAGGTGCAAAAATGGTAATCTCTTGTGATATGGGAGCAGCTACATATGAGCAATCAAATGTAAGACATGAAATTCTAAATGTAACAGATAGAGCAGGAGTAGCAGCTTTAGTAGCTAAAATAGAAGAAGAGTTTGGAAGAATTGATATTTTAGTAAATAATGCAGGAATAACAAAAGATGCTTTATTAGTAAAAATGACTGAGGACCAATGGGACGATGTTATTAATGTAAACTTAAAAGGTGTATTTAATGTAACACAAGCAGTAGCACCATTAATGACAAAAAATAAATATGGTTCAATAGTAACATTATCATCAGTAGTAGGACTATATGGAAATGTAGGACAAACAAATTATGCTGCAACAAAAGGTGGAGTTATAACAATGACTCAAACTTGGGCAAAAGAGTTAGTAAGAAAAGGAGCTCAAGTAAGAGCAAACTGTGTTGCACCTGGATTCATAGAAACTCCTATGACAGTAGATTTACCAGAAAAAGTAATTCAAATGATGGTTGAAAAAACTCCCCTTGCAAGAATGGGAAAACCAGAAGATATTGCTAATGCAGTATTATTCCTAGCTTCAGATGAGTCATCGTATATTACTGGACAAACAATAGCGGTTACAGGTGGATTAGTAATCTAGTAAAAGTTAAATAATAATATAGAAAAACATCTTTTATCAAAGTTGCTTTGATAAAAGATGTTTTCTTAATATATTGGACTTAATTATGTTGACACAACATATAAAATATGGTATCATTATATAGATTTGCGCATAATAAAGGTCTTCAGCAACCTTTTTTAGCGAGTTGAGATATTCTTAGATTTTAATCTAAGAATGTAAACCATTGTTTAATGGTTTCAGAAACAATTTTTTTATACTTATGGAGGTGTTGAAATGTACGCAGTTATTAAAACTGGTGGTAAACAGTACAAAGTTACAGTAGGTGAAGTATTAAGAGTTGAAAAACTAAATGCTGAAGTTAACGCAACTGTAGAATTAGGTGAGGTTTTATTAGTATCAAATAACGGAGAGATCAAAGTTGGAACTCCTGTTGTTGATGGTGCTAAAGTAGAAGCTACTGTTGTTGCTCAAGTAAAAGGGGACAAAGTTGTTAACTTCAAATACAAGCCAAAAACTGGATATCATAGAAAGAAAGGTCACAGACAAAACTTGACTGAGATCAGAATTACAGCTATAAACGCTTAATTTCTATGACTAAAATTGAAATTTTAAAAAAAAACGGTAGTATTGTAAAATACAAGGCTACTGGACATGCAGAATATGCAAATCATGGTGAAGACATTGTCTGCGCTGCAATATCTACTAATCTTCAATTACCACTAGCTGGGCTAACAGAGATTTTAGGACTTATACCTAAATTTGAAATTAGTGAAGGCTATTTAGAAGTTGATCTTAGAGGATTAGATTTGCAAAATAAAGATAGAGAGGTCTCTATTCTTTTAGAAAGCATGCTCCTTATGTTAAGAGAATTAACAAAGGAATATCCAAAATATCTAAAGCTTGTTGAGAAGGAGGAAAATTAAATGTTATTTACTTTAAATATACAATTGTTCGCTAAGAAAAAAGGACAAGGTTCT
The DNA here is from genome assembly GCA_947072715.1 of uncultured Fusobacteriaceae bacterium. Next base: position 3,411 of record CAMTJB010000068.1, read on the forward strand.
GTTAAGAACGGAAGAGATTCTAACCCTAAGTACCTTGGTGTTAAGAAATATGATGGTGAGGCTGTTTTAGCTGGTAACATCATAGTTAGACAAAGAGGAACTGCATTCCATGCTGGAAACAATATGGGAATGGGTAAAGATCACACACTTTTTGCTTTAATTGACGGTTATGTTAAGTTCGAAAGATTCGGAAAAGATAAAAAGAAAGTATCTATATACGTAGAGAAAGCTGGAAACTAATTATAAAGATAAAAAAATTTTTAAAGAGGGAGAAATCCCTCTTTTTTTTATATTATAATTAAATTATACAATTAATTATATGAAACATGGATTTTTAATCAGGTATGGAGTATAATCAAAGTAACAATTAATATTAGGTGGTGATCTTTATGACTAATAGTAGTGAAAATATTTTGTTATTTTGTAACGGACAACATAAAGAAGCTTATCTTTATTTAGGAGCACACCCTTATGAGGGGGGCTGCACTTTTAGAGTTTGGGCTCCAAATGTATTATCAGTTTCAGTTATAGGAAGTTTTAATGATTGGAATAAAGAAAAAAATATTATGAATAAATTAGATATAAAAGGTATTTGGGAGTTAAGTATAAAAGGGATAGGGAAAGGTGAATTATATAAATTTAGTATAGAAGATAAATTTTCTGAGATTCATGTAAAGTCAGATCCTTATGCTTTTTTATCAGAATTAAGACCAAATACAGCTTCTATTGTTCATGGAGTACCTAACTATTTATGGAATGATTATCAGTGGTTTAAACAAAAAGAAAAAATAGATAAAAAAGATTCACCAATTAATATATATGAGGTACATTTAGGTTCGTGGCAAAGGGATGAAAATGGAAAATTTTTAAATTATAGGGAGATTGCTCATAAATTATTAGAGTATATAAAATACATGAATTATACTCATGTAGAATTGCTCCCAATCTGCGAATATCCTTTGGATGATTCGTGGGGATATCAAATAACTGGATACTATTCAGTTACAAGTAGATATGGAACTCCTGAAGATTTTATGTATTTTGTAAACTATTTTCATGAAAATGGAGTAGGGGTCATATTGGATTGGGTTCCTGGACATTTTTGTAAAGATTCACACGGATTATATAATTTTGATGGAACAGCAACCTATCAAGATACTAATACATTGTTAGGAGAAAATCCACAATGGGGAACTTGTAACTTTGACTTATCTAGATTAGAAGTTTTAAGTTTTTTAAATTCTAACGCTTTATTTTGGCTTAAAGAATTCCATATAGATGGTATAAGAATAGATGCTGTTGCTAATATTTTATATCTTAATTTTGGAAAAGATAAAGATTTTAATATAAAAAATAAAAATGGTGGAGATGAAAATTTAAGTGGGATAAATTTCTTATCTAACTTAAATTCTATTATAGAGAAGGAAATCCCAGGCGCATTAACTTTTGCAGAAGACTCTACAGCATGGCCATTAGTAACAAAATCTGTTGAAGAAGGTGGACTTGGCTTTACATTTAAATGGAATATGGGATGGATGAATGATACATTAAGCTATATGAAGTATGACCCAATTATAAGGAACATTCATCATAATAAATTAACATTTTCATTTATGTATGCTTTTGCGGAAAATTATACCTTAGCAATATCACATGATGAGGTTGTTCATGGAAAATCTTCATTACTTAACAAGATGCCAGGAGATTTTTTAGAAAAAATATCTAATTTAAAACTTTACATGGCTTATATGATAGCTCATCCAGGAAAGAAATTAAATTTTATGGGAAATGAACTTGCACAAGGTCTAGAATGGAGATTTAAAGAGGTGATAGAGTGGCATGTATTAAAAAAGGAATTTAATAGAGAGTACCATAATTATATAAGAGCATTAAATAAGTTTTACCTTGAGCAAAGAAGCTTTTGGGAAAAAGATACTGATAGTAGAGGATTGAATTGGATATCTACACACAAAGACGATAATACATTAGCCTTTTCCAGACATGGAAATAAAAAAAATGATTTTATAATATCTTTTTTTAATTTTTCTAATCAATCTTATCAAAAATATAAACTAGTTGTTCCTAGATTGGGAATTTATCATGAAGTTTTTAATAGTTATTCACCAACTGCAGTTAATTCTGGAGATTTATTACCTATAAAAAATGAAGATAATGAATATTATTTAGAGATAAAAGTTCCACCTTTATCTGGAATATTTTTTAAAGGAAATTTTAGAAGATAGATTATTAAGGAGTGATATCTATGAAAGTACTATATGTAACGGGGGAGAGTTATCCTTTTGTTGGAGTTGAAGAAAACGCTTATAATTCTTACTCTTTTCCAAAAGAAGTTTCAAATTTTGAAAATATAGATATTAGAGTAATAATGCCAAAATATTCTCAAATATCAGAAGAATATACATCAAAATTTAAAAGAATTGGAAGTGGAGTAGTAAATTTAGTATGGAGAGAGCAAAAATTTGAAATAGATTTATATGAAAATAAAGGTATTAAGTATTATTTTATTTCCAATGATTATTATTATAATAGGGAAAAAATATATAAAGAAATTGATGATTGTGAAAGATTCGCATTTTTTTCTAAAGCAGTTTTAGAAGCTATTAGTATTATTAATTTTTTTCCGGATATTATTCAGTGTAATGATATTATCTCATCATTAATACCAATTTATCTAAAAAAAGAAAAAGATAAAGAGGGAGAG
>CAMTJB010000069.1 GCA_947072715.1 uncultured Fusobacteriaceae bacterium
TTATAACTCAGCTATTATAATTGTTTTAAAATAAATTGTCAATACTTTGTTTTTGTAATTTATTTAATTAGTATTAAATAAATCTCTTTAAATGATTAACAAAATTACTCTATAGCTTATTTTCCAATTGAAAACATTTACTAAAGTTAAGTTGTATTTTGATGAAATACAACTTAACTTTTTAAAATTGCTAACTCTTGTTCTGCCTCTTCCCACTCTTCCATAGTATTTAATAATTCCATTTCAAAGTTATCTAATTCCTCTTGAATTTTTAAAAGATTATCTAAATCATTAATTTTTCCAGCTTCTTCATACTCTTTATTTTTTAACTCTTTTTTGCTCTCAATCTCTTCTATCTTCTCTTCTAATTTTATAACCTTTCTTTCTAAACTTTTTAGTTTACTATTAGCTTTCTTTTGCTCTTCATAAGATAATGCAGCTGTTGTATCTTTTATTTTTTCTTCTTTTCTATTCATATATTCTTCGTAGTCACCTTTAAAAAGAGTGGCTCCATCTGTAGTTACTTCATATATACTGTTTACAGTGCTTTCTAAAAATAATCTATCATGTGATACAACTATTAAAGTTCCATCATATTCTTCTAAAGCTTCTTCTAATATCTCTCTTGAATAAATATCTAAGTGGTTTGTTGGCTCATCAAATATTAAAAAATTAGGTTTAGCAAGTAATAGCTTCATAAACTCTATTCTAGCTTTTTCCCCACCACTTAATAGAGATATTTTTTTATCTACATCATCCTCTGTAAATAGAAATCCTCCAGCTAAAGTTCTCGCTTCCTCATATGTTAAAGGAGCTGCTTCCATTAATTCTTCTAAAACACTATTTCTTAAATCTAAACTACTTTGATTTTGATCATAATAACCAATTTTTACTCTATCTCCAACTATTATAGTTCCTGAATCTTGACTTTCTAACCCATTTATAATTTTTAAAAGTGTAGACTTTCCAACACCATTTTTTCCAATTACTCCTATTCTATCCCCTTTATAAATATCTAAATTTAAATTAGAAAACAGTTTTGTCTCTTCATAGGATTTTTTTAATCCCTCTATTCTTAAAACTCTATCTGCACTAGCATTTCCAATTTTAAATTTTAGTTTTATCTTTCTTACAGGAATAACAGGGTTATCCATCTTTTCCATTCTATTCAGTATTTTTTCTCTACCTCTAGCCATCTTACATTTTATTCCAGCCTTATACTTTCTAATAAACTCTTCCATTTTCTTTATTTTATCTTGTTCTTTGTCAAAAGCTCTTACTGCTCCTGTTAAATAAGCTTCTTTTTGAATCTTATAGTCTGTATAGTTTCCAGAATAGAAATGAAGAGTCTTTCCTTCCATTTCAAATATTCTATTTGTAACTTCATCTAAGAAAAATATATCATGTGATATTAGAATAAAAGCTTTTTTATAATCTTTTAGGAATCTTCCTAGCCATTCAATCGCTAATAAATCCAAGTGATTTGTTGGCTCGTCTAATATTAATAGATCTGGTTCTTCTAATAAGATCTTTCCCAAAGCAACTCTTGAACATTGCCCCCCTGAAAGATCTCCTATTTTATTATTCCAAATTTTTTCTGAAAGCGACAATCCATTTAAAATTTGTTTTATTTTATATTCTAAACTATATCCTTCCCCTTGCTCATATTGAGATTGAACTTTTGCTAGCTCTTCTAATATTTCATCATAGTTATCTATTTCTGTTTTTAATCTCTCTGTTAATATTTGAATTATCTTATACTCTTCGTGTCTTTCATGAAAAACATCAAGTAACTCTTCAAAAACAGTATTTTCTAAATTAAGATCAAAATTTTGAGATAGATACCCTATTTTTAACCCTGTCTTTTTAGATATAACTCCTCTTTTTTTTGTAGTTAAATCTATATCATCATCTTCTATTCCTAATAAAATTTTAACTAAAGTTGTTTTTCCTGCACCATTAACACCAATTAGTCCAATCTTGTCTTTTTCATCTATAGAAAAGCTTATATCTCTAAATAAATCTTCTCCTGAAAAATTTTTACATATTTCATTAACTTGCAATATTGCCATTTTTTTCTCCCTATTTATTAAATAATTTTGGAAATTTTATTTAATTTTAAATTTATTATAAGTCTAATTATATCATATTTCTTATACTGCTCTCTATAAAAACTTATAATTCATATTAAATATAATCTTTTATAGTTACCTACACCTTTTATATCATTGTTTTAATAAAAGAGACTTAATTTTATTTGATGTTTAAAAAACTAAGTGTTACAATTATAAAATTAAGAACAATTTTTTTATATTTAAAGTCACACACTAATTTTTTACTATCAGGGAGGTTTATTGTGTTTGTAATGATAGATAATTATGATTCCTTTGTTTACAATTTAGTTAGATATTTCCAAGAGCTAGATGAAGATGTCTATACTGTAAGGAATGATAAAATTACTATTCAAGATTTAGAATATTTGAAGCCTGAAGGAATTATAATATCGCCTGGTCCAAAATCTCCTCTTGAATCTGGTATATGCCTTAAAATAATCAATCATTTTAAAGGTAAAATACCTATTTTAGGAATCTGCTTAGGACACCAGTGCATTGGACATTTTTTCGGTGGAAAAGTTGAAAAAGGAGAAGAACCTGTTCATGGAAAATTAAGTTTAGTTACTCATGACAGTAAAGGATTATTTAAAAATATTCCCAATCCTTTTACAGTTACTCGTTATCACTCACTTATTGTAAAGCAGGAAAAATTCCCTAAAGAATTAGAAATTACTGCAGCTACTTCTGATGGGGTCATTATGGGAATAAGGCATAGAGAATTCTTAATTGAAGGAGTACAATTTCATCCTGAAGCAGAACTTACAGAACATGGTCATGAACTTTTAAAAAACTTTATTGACTTGTGCAGAAAAAACAATAATTACAGTCATTCAAAGGAGGAACTATGAATCTTTTAATAGAAGAATTTTCTAGTGAGCTTGATATTTTTAGTATCTTCTCTATTTTTAAAAATTATAAAGAGATTGCTTTTTTAGATAGTTCTAAACTTGATTCAAAATATAGCGAATACTCTATTATAGGACTAAATCCATATTTAACTCTAAAAAGTATTGGAGAAGAAATATTCTTAAACGATGCTAAATTTATTGGAAATCCCTTTGATTTTTTAGAAAAAGAATTACAGAAAGAAAAAATATCAAAAGATAACTCTTTAGTTTCTAATCTACCTTTTTCTAGTGGTGCTATTGGTTATTTTTCTTATGATGCTGCTATACATGTTGAGCCTCTTATTCTTACAGCTAAAGATGACATTAAAATTCCTGAAGTTTACTTTAACTTCTATGATAATTTTATTATTTGGGATATAAAAAATAATAAATACTTTATTACATCTATGGGAAAATTAAAACCATCTGAAACTAGTATTAAAGAGATATTAAAATTAATCCAAAAAGGGAAGCAAATAAAAACAGATACTTTTATAGAGGGTAATACTAAGTTTTATTCTAACTTCGAACCTGCTGAATATATAAAAACTGTAGAAAAAGTTAGAGAATATATTCGTTCAGGAGATATCTATATAACTAATCTTACACAGAGATTTAAATGCAAATGTAAGAAAGACTCTTATGATATCTATAAAAATTTAAGATCTATCAATCCAGCACCATTTTCATCTTACTTAGCTTTTGATGATTTCCAAATAATGTCTTCTTCACCAGAAAGATTTTTACAAATAAAAAATAGTATTGTAGAAACAAGACCTATAAAAGGAACTAGACCAAGAGGAATCACTCCTCTTGAAGACGAAAAAAATAAACTAGAACTTCTTAACAGCGAAAAAGATAAATCTGAGTTACTTATGATTGTAGATTTAGAAAGAAATGATTTAAGCAAAGTATGCAAACCATTTAGTGTTAAGGTAACTGAACTTTTTAAACTTGAAGAATACAGCACCGTTTTCCACTTAGTTTCAACTATTATAGGGGAATTAAAAGATGAAGTTTCCTCTGTAAAATGTATAAAAGAATGCTTTCCTGGTGGTTCAATTACAGGAGCCCCTAAAATTAGAGCTATGGAAATTATTGATGAATTAGAAAAAATCAAAAGAAACATCTATACTGGAGCTATTGGATATTTTGATTTCAATGGAAATTCAGACTTTAATGTAGTTATAAGAACGATTTTAAAGAAAGATAATACTGCTTACTTCGGCGTTGGGGGCGGTATTACTTGGGAATCAGAAAAAGAATCGGAATACTATGAAACTTTAGACAAAGCTAAAGCTTTAATGAGAGCTCTAAAATGATAATCATTAATGGAGAATTAAACTCCCACAATAAAATTATTTTAGATGAAGGTTTTATTTATGGTAGAGCGATTTTTGAGACTATACTAATAAGAGATAGAGCAATTTTTTTAAAAGAACATATTCAAAGATTGAATAGTAGTGCTAAAACTTTAGGTATTAATAAATTTCTTACAGAAGAGTATACTTTAACTTTAATTAACAAATATAATATTAAAAATTGTGCTTTAAAAATAATACTTTCTCCTGAAAATATTATCTTAAGTACTAGGGATATACCATATAATACTTCAAACTATGAAGAGGGCTTTTCACTAAATGTCTCAACTATTTTAAAAAATGAGACATCAACTCTCCCTTTTCACAAATGGACAGGGTATCTAGAAAATATTTTTATTAGGGAGGAAGCTCTAATAAAAGGATTTAATGATTCTATACTTATTAATACTAAAGGTTTTATAAGTGAAACCTCTACTGCTAATATTTTCTTTATAAAAAACAATACTATTTTTACACCAAATATTGCATCTGGAATATTAAATGGGATTATTCGTAAATGGATAATATCTAACTACGAAGTTATAGAAGGTAATTATACTTTAGACGATTTAATTAGTTCAGATGGAGTTTTTATAACTAACAGTCTTGTTGGAATAATTAAAATCAATAAAATCAATCACTCTCAAATTCCAAACAGTAATTTGATTTTACAAATTTCTAAAGACTACTCTAATATAAACTAAATAAAGAGATGATATTACGATAATAGTTTTATCGTAATATCATCTCTTTTATTTTTTATCTCACAAAACTCATATATATTTTCTTTTCTCTTTCTGGAGCAGGAACATGTCCCTTTCCAAATTCTTTTAATTTCATTAACCAAGCCATATTCTTTCCTAAAACTCTCATAATTTGTTTCCCCTCTTCATCCTGTTCAACTTCACCTGGAGCTCTACCAAATATAACATTCCAATAATTTGAAGTTGGCATTAGCATTTCTGAGTAATTTAAATAATTATTTAACTGAGAAAATGTTGTTACTCCTCCAGAACGACGATCAGCTACTACTGCAACCCCTATTTTATGACGGAATAAAGACCCATTTACACCACTTACATAAAAAGCTCTATCAAGAAAACTTTTCATTGCTCCTCCAATTGCAGCATAGTGAACTGGAGAACTAATTATAATTCCATCTGCTTCTTTCATCTTTTGAATTGCCTCATTAACAATATCATCTTCTATAATACATTTTTCATTTTGATTCTTTGCACAAGCACCACAAGATAGACATCCACTTATTCTTTTATTCCCAACATGAATTATTTCTAACTCAATTCCTTCTTTTTCTAATTCCTCTCCTACCATCATAATTGCTTGATAAGTATTCCCTTTGGCTTTTGGACTTCCATTAATTGCTACTACTTTCATAAAGAAACCTCCCTTTCAGATATTGTAATATATATAGTTTAACATATTTTTATCTTTAATTCTTTTATTTTTTAAATATATTTTATTAAAAATATATTGCTAGCAAACCTATACTATCTAGACTTTTCAAGCACTTTTGAAATTTCATTTCCCGCAGTTTCCCGTAGTTTCCCGTGGCTTCCCTGTACTTTATTTTTTTATTGTGGTAATATGAACTTGTCTTCCATAGACTTTCATCCTTTTTTAGAAAATGGTCCCCCTTTTGGAGGATCATTTTTTATTTTAATATTTTATTCTTAATCTTTTGACCTCTATATCTTTTAATATCTCCCCAAAATAAAAAAATCCCCAGAAAACCATTTCTAGT
>CAMTJB010000070.1 GCA_947072715.1 uncultured Fusobacteriaceae bacterium
TTTTAATTTGTTATAATGAATTGCAACGCAAAATTATTTGTTTATTTACTTTATGTTTAAAAGGGACTAGTTTGACATAGTCCCTTTTATTTTTTTGTTATTTTTTATTTTTTCATCCCATCTGCAGCCATTTTCCGAACAAATTGTTTTTAAAATGTTTTGTTTTTAAAATTATACATTGACTTATACAACCAATAGTTGTATATTTTATATAATTTACTTTTTAAAATCAATTTAAAAAAGGAGGTGAAAAATATGGAAATTAAAACTGAAATAAAAATTTTAGATTATAAAGGATGGAAAAACTCTATAAAAATTTCAAATGATAAAGCTGAATTAATTATTACTACAGATATAGGTCCTAGAATCATAAAATATGCTTTGATAGGAAAAAATAATGAATTTTGTGAAATAGATTCTGAGGTAGGAAGCATGGATAAAAGGAACTTTACAATGTATGGCGGACACAGACTCTGGCATTCACCTCAAATAGAACCTAGAAATAGTCAACCAGATAATGAAAAATTGGATTACTCCATAAACAAAAATAGTGTTACAGTTTTTCAAAAAGTTGAGGAAAAAACTGGACTACAAAAAGATATAGAGGTATTTTTATTAAATAATAGTTCTAAAGTAAAAGTAATACATAGAATTTATAATAAAAATTTGTGGGATATTGAATTTGCAGTATGGTCTTTATCTATGATGGAAAAAGGTGGTTTTGAAATAATTCCTATAAATAAAGATGATACAGCATGCCTTCCAAATAGAACAATTACTTATTGGCCTTGGACAAAACAAAATGATTCAAGGATTTTTTATGGAGAAAATAGTATTTTTATAAAGCAAGATGTTAATAGAGGTATTGAGTTTGAAGATACTCTTAAAATTGGTACTAATAATAAAGAGGGATGGGTAGCCTACCTAAATAGAGGACACGTTTTTGTAAAAACATTCAACTATGAAGAGAATGAAATCTATCCTGATAATGGATCTTCCTATGAGACATTTACAAATAATTTTATGCTTGAACTTGAGACATTAAGTCCATTGAAAAAAATAAAACCTAATTCTTATATAGAGCACATAGAAGAGTGGGATATTTTTGAAAATATCCATGATTTTATATTAGAAAAAGGCATTAATGGAGACTTTGCTCAGTATAACCTTCAACTAACTAAATAAACGTGGAATTATAGGAAAGCAAACTAGATTTTAGGAGGGATAAATGAACTCAAGAGAAAGACTAATAAAAATATTAAATCATGAAAGCGTTGACCAAATAGTTGTTGATTTAGGTAGTAGTGTTATTTCTGGTATCTCTGCAACTGCTCTTCATAACTTAAGAAAAAAACTTAATTTAGAGGAACGAAAGGTTAAAATATCTGAACCCTTTCAGCTTTTAGGAGAAGTAGAAGAAGATGTTATTCAAGCATTGGGAATAGATATAGTTCCTGTTTCAGGTTCTGGAACTATTTTTGGATATAAGAATGAAAATTGGAAACCTTGGACTATGCAAAACGGAATTGAAGTTCTTGTTGGGGAAAACTTTAAAACAACTGTTGATGAGGATGGTGTTACCTATATTTATCCACAAGGTGATTTAGATGTTAAACCAAGTGCCCAAATGCCAAAAGATGGATATTATTTTGATAATATAGTTAGACAAAGTCCTATGGATTATGAAAATTTAAATGGAAGAGAAGATTTTAAAGATGATTTTGCAATAATCTCTGATGAGATTTTACAAGAGATAAAAGAAAAAGTTGATTACTATTATGAAAATACAGATTATGGAATAAATCTTGGGGGATTTCAAGCTGGTTTAGGAGATTTTTGTCCATTACCTGCTGCTTGGTTAAAAGAACCTCAAGGTATAAGAAGTGTTGAGGAGTTTTTAATGGCTCATTACTTATATCCTGAATATGTTAAGGATATATTTGAATTGCATACTGAAACTGCTCTAATAAATTTAGAACGACTTTATAAAACAGTTGGAAACAAAGTTCAGATAATTCAAATATCAGCTACAGATTTCGGATGCCAACATGGGGAGATGATTGCTCCTGATATGTATCGAGAATTTTATAAGCCTTATCATAAAAGATTAAATGACTGGGTTCATGAAAATACACAATGGAAAACTGCTTATCATAGTTGTGGTTCTATTCTAAATATTCTAGATGACTTTGTTGAAATTGGTGTTGACGTTTTAAATCCTGTTCAGTGTTCTGCTAAAGGGATGAATCCTAAGTTTTTAAAAGATAATTATGGAGATAAATTAGTCTTTTGGGGTGGTGGAATAGACACACAAAATACTTTACCCTTTGGTACTCCAGAAGATGTAAAAAAAGAGGTAACAGAAAGATTAGAAATATTCTCTAAAAATGGCGGTTTCATTTTCAATCCTATTCACAATATCCAAGCTCCAACTCCTGTGGAAAATATCATTGCAATTTTTGAAGCTATTAAAGAATTTAACAATAAAATAAAACTAGGGTGTGATGACTCATGAGTAAGTTTAATACTGTTATTTTTATCTCTTTCGTTGCATCTCTAGGTGGTTTTTTATTTGGTTATGATACTGCTGTAATATCAGGAGCAGTGGAGTATCTTCAAATTTATTTCAACCTCTCCGCTGTTATGGTGGGCTGGGCTGTTTCTAGTGCCCTTGTAGGTTGTGTTCTTGGAAGTATTTTTGCAGCTAAACTCAATGAAAAATACGGCCGAAAAAAAGTAATGATTCTAGGTGCTGTATGTTTTGGAATTTCTGCATATTTCTCTGCAGTTCCTATTAACTTCAATGTTTTTGTATGGGCTAGAATCTTAGGTGGTTGCGGTGTTGGACTTGCTGCTTCTCTTGTTCCTCTTTACCTTTCTGAAATAGCTCCTTCTAAAATAAGGGGTTCTCTTGGTGCATTTTTCCAAATTGCAATAGCTGTAGGAATGCTAATTGTATATTTTATAAACTACCGAATCTCATCTTTCAATACTTTAGAATGGAATGTTTCCACTGGTTGGAGATGGATGTTTGGTTCAGAGCTAATTCCCGCTATACTTTTTTTCTTTCTATTATTTTTTATTCCAGAAAGTCCAAGATGGTTAATGGCTAATGGAAAAGAAGAGGAAGCAAAAGCTATTCTTAAAAAATTAAATACTATACAAACTGCTGAAGAAGAATTTCTTTCTATAAAAAACAGTTTAGAAATGGAAAAAAAATTAAAAAATCAAGGAGTTAATTTAAAGGATTCAAAAACTAGTTCAAATATAAAAGGGATTAAAAAAGTTATAGGATTATGTGTACTTCTGGCCTTTTATCAACAAGTTTCTGGAATAAATGTAATTCTTTATTATACACCTACTGTTTTAAAAGCTGTAAGTACAGATGGAGGAAACTCAGCGTATTTTCAAAGTGTTTTAGTTGGTGCAACAATGGTAATTGGAGCTATTATAGCTTCCCTTACAGCAGATAAAATAGGGCGTAAAAAAATAATGGTAGTAGGTACCCTTTCAATGACACTATTTATGTTACTTATGGGGCATGAAATTTATTCTCAAAATATTAGTAAAATGGCCCTTATATATGTTATGGGCTATGTTCTAGCTTTCTCATGCTCAGCTGGTCCTATAGTATGGCTATATATTGCAGAGATATTACCTAACTCAATTAGAGCTAAAGGTGCTGCAATAGCAAGTTTAACAGTTTGGGTAAGCAATATTGCTGTATCACAAACTTTTCCAATGTTAAATAATAACTCCATTTTAAAAGAAAATTTCCATGGTGCTTTTCCTTTTCTAATCTATGGATTATTTTGTATAGCATTCTCTGTACTTTCGTTAAAATTACCTGAAACTAAAGGGAAATCTTTAGAAGAGATTGAAAAAATTTGGATAAAATAAAAGGGGGAAATTTATGAATTCTTTAGAACGAGTTGTAGCTATTCTTAATCACAAAGAAGCGGATAGAGTGCCTGTATATCCTTTACTAAACGGTATATCTAGAAAGTTGACTGGGGTAAGTTACAAAACTTGGGCAACTGATGCTGAAAAATGTGCTGAGGCATTTATTGCTGTTACAGAAAAATATGACTTAGATGTTATCTGTACTTTAACTGATTTATCTGTTGAAGCAGCTGATTTTGGTCAAAAAATTATATTTCCAGAAAACGAAGCAGCACATCCTGACTACAGTGATATTCTTATAAAAGAGGAGAAAGATTATTATAATATAAAATATATTAATCCAAGATTATCTCCTCGAATGTCAGAGCATATTAAGCTTTGTAAAATACTTATGGATAAAGTTGGAAGTGAAAAACCTATAGTTGCCTTTCTGTTTGCTCCACTTGGTATTTTAAGTATGCTTAGAAATCAACAAAATATTTTTTTAGATTTATATGATTGCCCAAAGGCTGTTCATTACGCTCTTGAAGAGATTACTAACACTCTAATAGAATATTGTGATGCCCTAATAGAAACTGGAGTTCATGCCATAATGTTTGATACTCTGTTTGCTTGCCAAGGTATACTTGGAAAAGAGATGTGGAAAGAATTTGAGGGTGTATATATGAAACAAATTGCTGATTTTGTTCATAAAAAAGGGTGCATGGTTATGATTCATAATTGTGGAAAAGGAATTTATTTTGATGCTCAAATAGAGTCAATGTCACCTGAGGCAATATCTTTCCTACACATTCCAGATGATTGTAAAAATTGGAAAGAGGTAAAGGAAAAATATGGTTTAAAAACAACATTGATAGGTTGTGTAGATCCAACTTGGATTCATAGTGCCTCTCCTGAAGATGTTGAAAAAAAATGCAAAGAACAGATTGATCTATTTGCAAAAGATGGAGGATTTATTTTAGCTACTGGTTGTGAATATCCAGCTAACTCAGAATTTAAAAATGCAGAGGTAATGGTTGAAACAGCTAAGACTTATGGAAAATATCAAAGTTAAAGGAGATAAATTATGGAGATTTTGAATTTAATAAGCGAGGCAACACAAAGGGGAAAAGCTCCCACAGTAAGAGAACTTGTTGCTAAAGCTATCATAGAAAATATAGAAGCTAAAACTATTCTAAATGAAGGTTTATTAAAAGGGATGATGATTTTAGGGGAAAAATTTAAAAGAAACGAAGCCTTTGTTCCAGAGGTATTAATTGCTGCAAGAGCCATGAATGAAGGAACTAAAATATTGGAAGTTGAATTACTAAAAGCAGGAGTAAAACCTATTGGAAAAGCTATAATCGGCACTGTAAAAGGAGATCTTCATGACATTGGTAAGAATTTAGTTGGTATGATGTTAAAAGGTGCTGGTATCGAAGTTATAGATTTAGGAGTAAACTGCGATGCTGAAAAATATATAAAAGCAGCAGAGGATAACCAAGCTAACTTAATAGTTCTTTCTGCTCTTTTAACAACAACTATGCCATATATGGAGGAGGTTATTAAAACTTTAGAAGTAAGAGGACTAAGAGATAAATATAGTGTTCTTATTGGCGGGGCTCCAATTAGTGAGGAATACTGTAAAAAAATTGGAGCAAATTTTTATACATCTGATGCTACAACTTGTGCCCAAAAAGCTCGTGAATTAATTTTACAGTATAAAAATTAAGATAATTTTCTAAAATTTTTCTCATAAAGGAGGTATAAAATGGAGATTTTAATTAAATTTAATGAAGATAAAAAAAACAATGGCAACAAGAAAAAACTATTAAATATATTAAGAGAAAAAAATATCTTCCTAAATTCTGACTGTGATGGAAAGACCTCTAAATGTGGAAAATGTAAAATAAAAATAAAAGATTTAAATTTTGAATTAACAGAAGAGGACAGATTACATCTTTCTAAAATTGAGATTGAAGAGGGATTCAGATTAGCTTGTAAAATTTATCCCAAAGAAGATATTGTTGTTATTTATGATGAGACGGATAGAGCTGAAAACTATAGTATACTTTCTGATTTTTTAGAAAAAGAGGGGCTAAAAAATAAAAAATTTAGAAAAGGATACGGTGTTGCTGTAGACCTTGGAACTACTACTATTGTAATGAAAATTTTTGATATGAGTGATGGGAATTTTATTGCTGAAGATAAACTTTTAAATCCTCAAATCATATATGGT
>CAMTJB010000071.1 GCA_947072715.1 uncultured Fusobacteriaceae bacterium
ATACTTCCTCCGTTGGCATTATCCAAATCAGGTATAAGGGTCGAAGTTGATTACTTCCTCTCAGCCTGTCTACAAGCTCCCCCGTTCAATATTAAATTATAAAAATTATACTCTCTTCACATTTATAGTGCAAAGAGAGTATAACAAAATATATTTATATTAGTCAATTATTTTATTCTAAAACTTCATAATTTCTATTTAGAATAAAAAGAATCCTGTTGATATTATTAACCCAGATACAATTGTTACTATTAAACAATATCCCATAATATCTTTTGCTCCTAGTCCTGCTATTCCCAGTGCTGGAAGAGCCCAGAATGGCTGTATCATGTTAGTCCATGCATCTCCCCAAGAAATAGCCATAGCTGTTTTAGCAGCTGGAACACCTAATTCTAATCCTGCTGGCATCATTATTGGTGCTTGAACTGCCCATTGTCCTCCACCAGAAGGAACAAAGAAGTTAACTAATCCTGCACTTATAAATGAGAAAAGTGGAAATGTTCTTACTGTTGATATTCCTACAAAGAAATTTGACATTTGTGATGCAAGAGATATCCCGTCCATATTCTTACCAACCATTATTCCCATAATACCTGCGTAGAAAGGGAATTGTAAGATAATTCCTGCACTTCCTTTTGTCGCTTCATAAATAGCGTCTAAGAATTTTCTAGGAGTCCCATGTAAAACTATTCCTAAGAACAAGAAAATGAAGTTAACAATATCTAAATTTAACGAGAACCCTTTTGTCGCTAAATAATATATTATATAAGTGAATCCCATAACTCCTAAAATCATTGATAAAATTTTACTATTTTCTAATTTTTCTGCTGGAGTCATATCAGCTCTATCTTTCTCTATTTTTTTCTCTTCAACTAATAATTTAGCATCAATAGTTACTACATCTTCAGGGCTAGGACACATAGCTCTATTTAGAAGTGGTAAAGCTATAAGTAGAGACACAACTATAAAGATATTTAAAGGAGAAAATAGTGTTTCTGATGTTGGAATCGAATTTGCTATTGCCCCTGCTGTTTGTCTCTTTAAAGCTTCTCCACCAGATGCTAATTGTAACGGAATAGATCCTGAAAATCCACCATGCCACACAACGAAACCTGAATAAGCTGAAGCTATTAATAATCTATAATCTACACCTTTTAGTTTTCTTGCAATCTCTTTTGCAAAAAGAGCACCAATTACAAGTCCAAATCCCCAATTTATTAAACTTGCCACTGTTGAAACTAACGTTACTACAACTATTGCTTGACCTGGTGTTTTTAATTTTGATGCTAAATTTTCAAGTCCTTTTTTAAATATTGGAGAACTTGCCATTGTATGACCTGTTACTAACACTAATGCCATTTGCATTGAGAAAGATAGTAATGACCAGAATCCACCTGCCCAATTCTTAATTACTCCAATTGGTGATTGATTTGTAAAAACTACCGAACATATAAATACAATAAATGTTAACAGAGCACAAAATAGAAATGGATCTGGTAAATATTTTTGCATTATTCCTACACAAAAATGTGTAAATCTTTTAAATAACCCCTCTTTTTTTAATTCTTTTTTCATTTTAGTAATCCCCCCCTTTTACTTATTTCCCCATAACTTTTAGATTTTCAGAAACTATAAGCTTTGCCTCTGTAAAAGCTTGAATATCTTCAACTGAAGAGTAAGGCGATATTTCTGTTAATAAAAGTCCATCTTTTGTTACTTCCATTACCCCTTTTTCAGTTACAATTAAATTTACTTGAGATGCAGCTGTTAAAGGTAAATTACACTCTTTTAAAATTTTAATACTTCCTTTAGCTGTGTGCTCCATTGCAACTATAACTTTTTTAGCACCTACAACTAAATCCATTGCTCCACCCATACCTGGAACCATTTTCCCTGGAACCATCCAATTCGCCAAATTTCCTTTTTCATCAACTTGTAATGCACCTAAAACTGTTGCATCTACATGTCCACCTCTAATTATTGAGAAAGATGTAAAACTATCAAAGAAAGCTCCACCTTCTAAAAGAGTTGCTGGTCCACCACCTGCATTTGTAATTTTGTTATCTACTGATTCTGACGGTGCTCCACCCATACCAATAATTCCGTTCTCAGATTCCAACATTACATGTACATCATTAGGAATAAATCCAGCTACTTCTGTTGGTAGACCAATACCTAGATTAACAACATCTCCATCTTTAAATTCTTTTGCCACTCTTGTTGCAATTATCTCTCTAATTTGTTCTTTTGTTAATTCAGCCATTTATCTCTTTCCTCCTTGAATGATATAATCTACATATATTCCTGGCACTACTATCTCTTTAGGATCTAAAGCTCCATCTATTATTTCATCTGCTTCAACTATTACTAAATCCGACGCTGTTGCCATTATAGGATTAAAATTTCTAGTTGATCCTTCATAAGATAAATTTCCATATTTATCAGCTTTTGAAGCATATATTAATGAAACATCTGCTTTTATAGCCTTTTCTAATATAAATTTATTCCCATCAATTTCAATAATTTCTTTTCCTTCTTGAACCATAGTTCCAAGTCCTGTAGGTGTTAAAATTCCTCCAAGTCCTGCTCCCCCAGCACGAATAACTTCAGCCAAAGTTCCTTGAGGTGTTAAAACTACTTCCATTTCTCCTGAATGCATTTGTTTTCCAGTCTCAGGATTTGTTCCTATATGTGAGCATATAACTTTTTTTATTCTCTTCTGTGCTACTAATTGCCCTCTATCAGCATCAGGATAACTTGTATCATTAGATATCATTGTTAAATCCTTCACATCATTTTTAATCATCTCTTCAATTATAACTTTAGGAACTCCAGTTTTTAGAAACCCTCCAACCATAACTGTCATACCATTTTTAACATGTTTTCCAGCTTCTTCTACAGACACTACTTTTTTCACAATTTCCTCCCTTAAATATTTATATTATATTAAATTTTAATAACCCCATAGTAATCAAAATCTTTTGAGAAGCAATTCTATATTGCACTGTATTAATTAAAACATATTTTCTTTTTTTTCTCAAGAATTTTCTTCTCTTTTTACCATTTTTATATTTTAAAACTAAAAAAAAGACTAAACGTCCTATTCTAGTTCAGTCTTTTTTTCATTTATTTTCAAGTGACAATTGAGGTTCTAATTTCCAGTTCTTTGTCTAACAAAAGAAAAGTTTATGATATTTGTATTTACGTATTCTTTTGCATATACTACAGGCTTATTATTATCATCGTAATTTGTTCCTGTTATAACTAAAAAAGATTTTATGTCATTATCACATTTAAATATTTTTTTTAACTCAACATTTTCAAGTGTTGTTGTTGTTGAAATTTCTGATTTTTCCCAAACTATTTTTTTATCACATTCTGCTTCAAAAAAATCAAATATTGATTTTTCATATTTTTTAATATCCTGACAGCTCTCTTCATTCTTTAACATAGAAGCTGGAAAATAATCTATACAATAAACACTTGGTGTTTTATCTGCATAAAAAGTCTTCTTAGCTACTACAACTTTTTCTTTTAGTGGAATTTTAAGTTCTTTCGCAATCTTTTCATCATCTAATTCTTTAATAATATAATTAATATTTTTAACAGAGGTTGAATACCCACTATTCTTTATTATTTCAGTATAAGCTTTCATAGGAGTTAATTGAACATTCATTTTTAGAGCTTCCACATTTATAAAAGTCCCTTTACCATGTTTTCTAAAAATTAATCCTTCTGAAGCAAGTTCGTTAAGTGCTGATCTTACTGTGATTCTACTTACATTTAATAAAGAACTTAAATCATCTTCACTAGGTAACTTATTACTATGACCATAATCTAAATTTTTAATATATTTATAAATATTTTCCTTTACTAATTTTGTAAGATTTTTAACATTAATACTTTCCATATCTTTCCTCCAGCTTCTCACGTTCTCTAATTCTTATTATAGCATACACTTTTTATTTTTTATATTTTTATATCTTAATCTATTTAAAACCTCATTAATTCGACATTAAAGCGTATTTTTAGAACTTTATCAGAACACAAAAAGAAAAAAACATACAAAAAAACGTTTGACTTTTAAAAAATTTTATAATAGAATTGAAAAATAGGTAATACCTATTACGTATTACAAAAAAATTGTTAAAGGAGATATAATAATATGGAAAAATTATTAATTAAAAATGCAAAAGCTATTATAAGTTGTGATAACAATGACTCTGTTTATAATGAAGGAACTAATATCTACATTGAAAATGGTGTTATTAAAAATATCGGACCTGAATGTTTCGAGGCAGACAAAATTATTGATGCTACTGATATGTTAATTTATCCTGGACTAGTTAATACACACCATCACCTTTATCAAGTGTTTACAAGAAATCTTCCTCAAGTACAAAATATGGAACTTTTCCCTTGGCTTTTAACACTTTATGAAATTTGGAAAAATTTAGATGAAAAAACAATAAAATATAGTTCGTTAGTTGGTATTGGAGAACTTGCAAAAAATGGTTGTACAACTGTTTTCGATCACCACTACGTTTTCCCTAATGGAATAGGCAATAATCTTATAGATGTTCAATTTAAAGCAGCTGAAGATATTGGAGTAAGAATGCACTCTTCAAGAGGTAGTATGTCTCTTAGTAAAAAAGATGGTGGACTTCCTCCTGATACTGTGGTACAAACAGTAGATGAAATTTTAGCTGACTCAGAAAGACTAATAAAACAATACCATGACTCTAAACCATTCTCTATGAGACAAATAGTACTTGCACCTTGCTCTCCATTCAGTGTAACTGGTGAATTAATGAGTAAATCTGCTGTACTTGCTAGACAGTATGGTGTTAGACTTCATACACATCTTTGTGAAACAATTGATGAAGAAAACTTTACTTTAGAAAAATTTGGAATGAGACCTCTAGAATATATGGCATCTTTAGGATGGCTTGGTCCTGATGTATGGTATGCACATGGAATTCACTTTAATGATGAGGAGCTTGATTTACTAGCTAAAACAAAAACTGGAGTAGCTCACTGTCCTGTTTCAAATATGAAACTGTCATCTGGTATCGCTAGAGTATCTGAAATGATTAAAAAAGGTATTCCAGTAGGTTTAGCTGTTGATGGAAGTGCTAGTAATGATGGATCTAACCTATTAGAAGAGATTAGAGTTGGTTTCTTACTTCAAAGACTTAAATACAGTAATGAATCTGCTTCTGGTTACGACATTTTAAAAATTGCCACTCGTGGTGGAGCTCAAATCCTTGGAAGAGATGATATTGGTCAACTTTCTGTTGGAAAAGCTGCAGATTTATTTTTCATCGACTCTAATAGAATGGAGTTAGTTGGAGCTCATTCTGACTATAAATCAATATTAGGGACTGTTGGAATAAAAGAAAGTGTTGACCTTACAATGGTTGGTGGTAAAATAATAGTGAAAAATGGTAAACTTGTTAATGTAGATGAGAAAGAGATTACTAAAGCTGCAAATGTTTTTGTAAATGAGTTGATATCTAAAGCATAAATCAAATAATTATTATACTAAACGGTGGAGGAAAATGTGGATATGGGGATTTATAAAGTAAATGGTGAGATAAAGGTTAGTGATCAAATTATATATGGTATACAGCATATAATCGCAATGTGTACAGGTATCCTAGTAGTTCCTTTAATCATAGGAAGTACTTTAGGAATTGATAAAGAAGCTTTACAATATCTAATAGGTGCTTCATTTATGATGGCTGGAATAGGAACTATAATTCAATCTTCAGGATTTATTAAAGGAATTGGAATAAAACTTCTTGCTATTGAAGGAGTTAGTTTTATAGGAATGATGTCTCTTTCTAGTATTGCTCTAAAGTATAAGGGAATTGATCCTATATTGGGATTACAAGTAATGTTTGGAGCAACTATAGTTGTTGGGGTAATTACAATGCTTGTAGCTCCTTTCTTTGGAAAAATCTTAAAATATTTTCCATTTTTAGTGTCTGGAATTATAGTAACAATGTTAGGTCTTTCATTAATGCCTACTGCAATTGCATGGATTGGTGGTGGATTTGGTGCTGGTAAAAACTTTGGTAGTTTCTTAAATTTAGGATTAGCA
>CAMTJB010000072.1 GCA_947072715.1 uncultured Fusobacteriaceae bacterium
GACTTGCAGTAACTTTATTTAGTGACTCAGACCTTATTATATTAGATGAACCATTATCATTTTTTGATAAGAAAAAAACAGCATGGCTTACAGAATATATTAAAGGAAGTAAAAAATCTTTCTTAGTAATTTGTCATAATGTAGATTTTATAAGATCTTTCGCTATGAAAATATTTGATATAGATAATTATTCAATAACAACTTATGAATCTAATTATCCTGATTATTTAAAAGCTAAAAAAGTTAAATTATCAGAAGAAAAAAAAGCAAGTATAGAGGCAGAGGAGATTATTGAAAAAACTTCAAGAGCTGTTGATAAAAAATACGCAATAATAGAAAAAACAGAAAATAAACGTGGACATGCTGTTATTATGAGAAGACTTCAAAGAGAGCTTTATAAATTAGAGAATGAAAGAATTGAATTTTCACCTGAATATAAGTATGAATATTTAGCTCCACCAAAAGAGATGTTTATATCTACTAGTACTTTAGAAGGCGATATAGCAAATATCACAGATGTATCTAAGTCATATGGTGATAACTTACTTTATAAAGGTGTTAACTTAAAAATAGAAAAAGATACAAAAATTTGTATTGTAGGGGAAAATGGTTCAGGAAAATCAACTTTATTAAGAATTTTAGCTGGACAAGACACACCAACAACAGGTGAAGTAAATATTCATCCAAAAGCTAAGATTGCTTATATAGAGCAAGATACAGCTTTAGAGAATGATAAATTAACAACAATAGAGTATTTAAAATTAACAACAGGACTTTCTCATGAGTTTGTAGAAATTGCTATTGATACATTATATAATAATGAATTAGAATTTAGAGATAAAAGAGTATTTATGCTATCTGGTGGAGAAAAGAAAAGATTAGAAATATTTGCTAATATGCTTTCTGAAACAGATCTATTAATAATAGATGAACCATCAACTTATATGGATGATTATTCAAGAACAACAATAGCAAATATGATGTTAGACTATCCAGGAGCAGTTATTTTAGTATCTCACGATAAAGTATTGTTAAGAAAGTTAAACTTTAAAACATATGATATTAGGGATAAAAGATTTAGAGAGAAAGAATCTGATAAAAAATAATAAAAAATATATTACAAAAATAAGGTTAATAGATATTAACCTTATTTTTATATACAAATATTTTTTTAGGATAGTAATGTTTAATTATAAATTAAAATGTAAAGGATTAAGAAAAAACAACTTAAAATATTTTAAAAAAAATTACCATTTATAATAAAATGGTATTTTTTTTTAAAAAAGATAGATTTTTAAAAAACTGTGTGATATATTAAAATATGTATAAAAGAAAATTATAAATTAATTGGGAGCGATTATAATGAAAAGAGTATTAGAATTATCAGAAAAAATTTCCAATGCATTTGGAGCCTCAGGTTTTGAAGACGATGTAATACAAATTATAAAAAAGGAAGTTAAATTAAGTACAACAATAGATTCAATTAATAACCTATACATAGGATTAGAAGAAATTAATTCTCAAAAACCAGTAGTAGCTTTAGATTGTCATAGTGATGAAGTTGGCTTTATGGTAGAAAGTATAAAAAATAATGGTCTTATAACTTTTTTACCTCTAGGTGGTTGGTATCCAGGAAATATTCCAGCACACTCTGTAATTATAAAAAACTTTAAAGGGGAGTATATAAAAGGTGTAGTAGCTTCAAAACCACCTCATTTTATGACACCGGAAGAGTTAAATAAGCTTCCCAAAATAAATGAATTAACAATAGATATAGGAACAAGTAGTTATGAGGAAACTACTGAACTTTATGGAATTGAAGTTGGAAATCCAATAGTTCCAGATGTAATATTTTCATATGACGAAAAAATAAAAATAATGAGAGGAAAATCCTTTGATAATAGATTAGGATGCGTTTCAGTTATTGAGACGCTATCAAGAGTAGCAGGTCTAGAATTAGACGTAAACATAGTAGGAAATATCTGTGCTCAAGAGGAAGTTGGGACTAGAGGTGCTCAAGTAGCAGCTCACAGAGTAAAACCAGATTTTGTAATAGTGTTTGAAGGATCACCAGCAGATGATACTTTCAAAGAGGGAAGATTATCACATGGAGCTCTAAGAAAAGGACTTCAATTTAGAGTTATAGATGGAGGAATGCTTTCAAATCCAAGAGTAATAGCTTTTGCTAAAGAGATAGCAAAGGCAAATAATATTCCTTATCAGGTAATAGCTCGTGAGAAAGGAAGCACAAATGGAGCTAAATATCATATGTTAGAGAATGGAATCCCTGTAATAGTAATAGGGATACCTACAAGATATATTCATACTCATTATTCTTATTCATCCATAGAAGATTTAGAGTCTGGAATAAAATTAGCTGTAGAAATAAACAAAAAGCTTACTAGAGAAATAATAAATACTTTTTAAATAATTATTGTAAAAAATAGATGCAAGGGGGAATTATATGTTGAAAAAATTACTAGTTTTATGTTCTATATTAATTGCAGTTTTATTTACTGGTTGTGGAGAAAAGAAAGAATTAGGAACAGATTCAAAAGAAAAAAAAGATACTTTAGTTTACGCTCAATTATCTGAAGGAAAAACTTTAGATCCACAAGATTCTACTGAACAATACTCTCAAGTTGTAACAACTCAAATTTATGATAGACTGGTTGAAATAGATGAGATGACTGGAAAATTAGTTCCCGGACTTGCAGACTCATGGGAAAGAGTAGATGATTTAACTCTAATAATGCATTTAAATAAAAAAGCAAAATTTCATAATGGTGATTTATTAAAAGCTTCAGATGTAAAGTTTACTTTGGAGAGAGCAAAATCAAAACCAAAGGTAGCTCATTTATATAAGGCTATTAAAGATATTGAAATAATAGATGATAACACTATAAAAATAAGAACAGAAGAACCTTTTGCCCCATTATTAAATCACTTAAGTCATAAAACAGCAGCGATTATAAGTGAAAAATATTTTAAAGAAAATGGTGACAATTATTTTATGAAACCTATAGGAACTGGTTCTTATAAATTTAAAAATTGGGTAGTTGGAGAAAATATAACTTTAGAAGCTAATAATGAGTATTTTAAAGGAAGACCTTCTATAAAAACTATAATTATAAAAGGAATACCTGAGGAAAATAGTAGAGTTATTGGTTTAGAGACAGGAGAAATAGATATTGCTGAAGGAATTGCTACCATAGGAAGAAAAGCTATTGAGGATAGTAAAGATTTAACACTAATGGAATATCCTTCAACATCTGTTACATATTTAGGATTCTCGCTTAAAAATCCTATTTTACAAGATAAAGATGTAAGAAGAGCAATAGCTATGGGAATTAATAGAGAAGAAATTGTAAAAGGATTAATGTTTGGAGATGTAAAGATAGCTAATGGGTTTTTAGCACCTTCTGTTTTTGGATATTCTAAAGATTCTAAAGTATTAAGTTATGATAAAGAAGAAGCGAAAAAAATAATAGAAAACAAAGGATTAAAAGGAGCTAAGTTAAGTTTAGTAACAAGCAACAATCAGTTAAGAGCACAAATAGCTGAAATAATGCAAGCTCAGCTAAAAGAGATAGGTCTTGATGTAACTTTACAAACTCTAGAGTGGGGAGCATTCCTAAAATCAACAGGGAATGGAGAATTAGACATGTTTATGATGGGATGGGGACCTTCAACTTATGATGGAGACTATGGACTTTATCCTAATTTTCATAGTTCACAATTTGGAGGAAATGGAAACAGAACTTTCTATTCAAATCAAAATGTTGATGAGCTATTAGATAACGCTAAAAAAGAGATGGATATTGAAAAAAGAAGAAATATGTATATTGAAGTTATAAATATTGTTAATGAAGATGTACCTGTATTGCCAATAAATTACGCAAATACAATAATCGGAGTTTCTAATAACCTTGAAGGGGTACAACCTATAAGTTATCCAATGTTTTATAAATATAATTTCAAAAAATAAGGAAAGATAAATATACTATAAGTCGTATAAAAATAATAGGAGATTTAATTCAACTATAAATGTATATTTAAGGAGAAATTATGAAACCATTAATTGGAATTACAGTTTTTTATGAAACTAGGGAATTAAATAAAAAGTATGTTGCGTTAAATAATGCTTATGTAGAAGCTATAGAGATGGCAGGGGGAATACCAGTACTTATCCCTTTTGTGGAAGAAGGCTTAGCAAAAGAGTATATAGAAAGATGTGATGGGATATTATTTTCAGGTGGAGAGGATGTGTCTCCCATGTTCTATGACGAAGATCCTAGAAAAGAGTTAGGGGTAATTGACACAAGAAGAGACTTTTGGGAAAAGGCATTATTACAAGAAGCTGTAGAAAAAAATAAACCGATTTTAGGTATTTGTAGAGGATGCCAAGTTATAAATGTTTTTTTAGGAGGAAGTCTATATCAAGATATAGACTCTCAAGTTAAGGATGTATTAGGACATCATCCAAAGGGTGTTTTAGCTGATGAGAAGTATCATAGAGTAAATATAGAAAAAAGTTCTGAATTGTATAAAATATTTAATAGAGACATGATAGAAATAAACTCATTTCACCATCAATCAGTAAAAGATTTAGGCGAGAATTTAAAAGTAATCGCAATATCTAATGATGGAATAATAGAAGCTTTTCAAAGTGAAGATATGAATAAACATTATATATTAGGAATTCAATGGCATCCAGAAGCTATGATAAAAAGATATGATGAGTTTCTTAAAATTTTTGGATATTTTGTGGAAAATTGTTCAAAACAGAAAAAAATAAAGAGAGTCTATTAATAAAAAATTTATAAATAAAAAAAAGGAGTACAGTAATAATATACTATACTCCTTTTTTAACTTGTTTATAGTTGGAAAATAGTGTAAAATTTACTAATTGGAAAATAAAAAAATTAAATGTTAATAGGAGAAAAAAATGTATATAGTTGCTCCAGCAGGGGATATAAATAAGTTTTATGCAGCAGTTGATGGTGGTGCTCATGAAATATATATGGGATTACAAGGATTGGGTGCTAGAAAAAGTGCCAAAAATTTTACAATGTCAGAATATAAAGCAGCATTAGAATATGCTCATGAAAGAGGAAGTAGAGTATTTTTAACTTTAAATACTGTTATGATGGATAATGAATTTGATCCTCTTTTTATAAATTTAAATACTTTATATAAGTGTGGTCTTGATGCAATAATAGTTCAAGATTTAGGAATGTTTAAATTCTTAAAGCAAAATTTTCCTGAAATAGAGATTCATGGAAGTACTCAAATGACAATTTCTAATCATGTTGAAGCCGAATATTTAAGAGAATTAGGATTTAAAAGAGTAGTTTTATCAAGAGAATTATCCTTTGAAGAGATAAAAGAGATAAGAAAAAATACAACTATAGAATTAGAAATATTTGTATCAGGAGCTCTTTGTGTTGCTTATTCTGGGAAATGTTTTATGAGTAGTTTTATAGGAGCTAGAAGTGGGAATCGTGGTATGTGTGCTCAACCTTGTAGAAAAAACTATGAATCTACAACAGGAGAAAAAGGATTTTTATTATCTCCAAAAGATCAGTTAATGGGTAAAGAAGAGATTAAGATGTTAAAAGAGATAGGGATCGAATCTATAAAACTTGAAGGTAGAATGAAAGATGAACAATATGTATATGAACTTACAAGCTACTATAGAGAGTTAATAGATGGTAATGATAGAGAGGAGAGAGTTTCTTCAATATTTAATCGTGGATATGGGAAAGGATACTTCTACGGAAGAGAAGATATTTTAAATAAGAATTATTCTTCTAACTTAGGAAAACAGATAGGAATAGTAAGCGGAAAAGAAATATTATTATCAGAAAATTTAAAATTTGGAGATGGAATAACATTCCTTTCTAAAAGTTATGAAAAGTTAGGTGGAACAAACGTAAGTAAAATAAGTGTAAAGAGAGATACTGTAAGATATAGAAGTAGTGACTCAAATAAAGATAGAGAAGCAGTAGCAGGAGACACAATAGTTATGATGGATCTAC
>CAMTJB010000073.1 GCA_947072715.1 uncultured Fusobacteriaceae bacterium
GTAATATTTTTTCCAATAATGTTAGAACGCAATTTATATTCTGAAATTAATGCTCTTATGTTAATAGAACTAAAATCTTTGAAATATTTGTTTAATTCATAAATAATTTCAACTACAAGATCGTTCCTAGTAATATGATTAAAGTTATCTTCAGGTTTTTTAAAAATAGGACCTGCAATATTTTCTATCTCTGGAGGAAAAGTTGTTGTGGAAAAATTAATTCCAATACCTATAATTAGTTTTTCTACTTCTCCTGTTTCAAAATTACTAATAGCTTCAGTTAAAATTCCACAAGTTTTTCTATCTTCTAAAAAGATGTCGTTAACCCATTTTATTTTAGGATTATACCCTGTAAGTTTCTCTATAGCTTTGCATATTGAAAGAGCAGTGCAAATAGTAATGAAGGTAGAATTGGATAAATCTGTAATTGCGTTTTCAATAATTGAGAAATAGACACCAGAATTTTTAGGTGAAAAGAAATCTTTTCCAAAACGCCCCTTTCCTTTGAGTTGCTCTCCAGATACGATTAGTGTTTTTTCTAAAAAATCATTGGAAGCTATTAATCTTTTTGCTTCTAGATTTGTAGAGTCGATAGATTTATGTAATTGAACATTATATTCTAAACCTTTACTTTTAAGATTATCTCTTAAAATATCTAAAGAGAGTAAATCATTTGTACTAGAAAGTTTATAACCTTTATTTTGGACAGATTCAATAACAGTTCCAGAATTTTTAATCTCTTTAATTATTTTTGAAATAGCAGCTCTGGAAATGTTAAGGTCTTTAGCAAGCTCTTCCCCAGAAGTAAAAGTATTATTATTCATTTGCAATTTGTATATCACATATTCTTTGTTGTTCAATTTGGCACCTATTCCTAATATTTTTTCTTAATTCTAGCATACATTATACTAAAAATGTAAAAAAAATTTAAAAAATTATTTTTTTAATAAAAATTATTTAAAAATAAAAATTACATAAAAAGTATGGATTAAAATAATACGATAAAAGAGAAGATTATCAGATTGAGAGAAAAAAACATAGAATCAATAATAACATGCTTTTGCAAGCTAATTAAATAAAAAAACTTATTATCTCATTGATAATAAGTTTATAATAAAAAAAGTAGGAACACTTTTATATGTATGTAATTCTGAAAAAGGTAGGTTGCAACTAAAAAAGAACATTGTTGAATAAAACGGTTCATAATATACTGTTTGTAGATTTGGGGAAAAGAATTTACAAGGGGGAAGACAGTATTATGAAAAAGGCTAGTTTTTTAATAGTTTCATTACTTCTAATTGGTAATGTTGCATCTGCATCAGTAACTAAAAATTCATCTAAGGATGAGTTGTTAGCAGAGATACAAAAATTAAGAGCAGAAAATGAAGCGTTAAAATCAAAAGTAGAAGTAAAAGCAACAGAGATAGAAACAACAAAAGGTGAGAGAGATACTATTAAAACAGAATTAGTAGAAACTAGAAAAAAGGTTCCTGTTGTTGAGAAGGGTCATGAAAGAGATAATAAATGGATTAATTTTAACTTAATTAGTGCTCAAGGATTAAAAGGTGGAGGAGAAGATATAGACGACACTTATTTTGAAATTAAACTAGGAGGAAGAAAAGGAATTTTTGATTTCTGGGGGTATATCGATTTTTATGATGTTTTAGGAGATTCAAATTCAGGGTACAATGAAGGAAGTAGTGATAAAACAAGTCATAAAAGAACTAATTTCTTCTCTGAACTACATCCGAGAATGTCTATAGATGGGTTATTAAATAAAGATTTAACAGTAGGACCAGTTAAAGAGTGGTATATTGCAGGATATATGAAGGCAGGAGATACAGATTTAAATGTTAAGGGTCTAGGTATTGGTACAGACTTAAAAGTTCCTTGGTTTGGAATTATGCCGTTAAATCTATACGCTTTATATGTTGAAGAGGACTTTGATTCAACGAGAGAGGGAAAATGGGATGGATATTTAGCTAAAACAAGTTGGATGAAATCTTTATATAAATTTGAGAATGGATCATACGTAGCTTATCAAGGGTACATGAACTATTTCTGGGATCAAGGATACGATAGTAAAAGAGATTATGGAAAATCTGATGATGAATTCCAGTGGTATAATGGACTTTTCTGGCATAATAAAGACTTTGCATTTGGATATGCTCTAAAATATGTTAAAGATATGAGAAGTTTTTCAGATGGTGCATATAATAAGTTTGCTAAACATGATAATGAATCTACAGGATTTGAGCATCACTTTACAGCAACTTATAAGTGGTAATAAAATTGCTAGAAGTTAAATAAAAAAAAGCTAATTGAATATAAAAACTACTAATAAAAGATAAAAACTATTAATATTAATAATTAAGAGACTACTAAAAATCTAAATGATATTTTAGTAGTCTTTTTATATAAAAAAATGTTTTGAGAAGAGTAAGTTAAGATAATAAAAGGTCAAATTAATGTTGACAAAGATGTAAAATAATAATATTATGTGCATATAATATGAACATAAATACGTACAATGGAGTACGGTTAGGCAATGGAGCCAAAAATATACACTTGCAAGGTGTCTATTTTTGGCTTTTTTGATTTTAAAAGGAGAGCTATGTCTATTGAAGAGATGATTTTAAAACTTAAAGAAAAAAGTATAGTAGTTGATGAGTTAATATCTTATTTTTCCTCAGAACAAAATATTAAGTATATAATAATGAATGCTGCTGGAGATGAACCTCTTTTAAAAGTAAGTCATACTTTAATGATAAATTACTCTTATGAAATTTTAAAAGGTTTTTCAATAGTAATGGATATTTTTGGAGTAAAAGAAGGCGTTGTAGCTTTAAAAGAAAGTGATAAAGATTCCATAAATGCTTTAGAGGGAAATCTAGATTTATTTAGAGGAATAAATTTGGAAAGAATAAAAGATAGATATTCCTTGTGGGATAAAGAGGTAGTCGCATACGAAGTTTCAAAAAATAGAGCAGAAAATAAACAAGTAGAAAATAAACAAAAAACAAATTTGAAATTTAATATTGTAAAAGAAGAAAAAAATGAAGAGAAAAATGAGAAAACATTAGTAATAAACATAGAAACCTGTTTGGATATTTACAACGCAATAATTAAAAATGAGCCAGTTACAGAGAGATTTTTAACTATTGGGGGTGCTGTTGAAAAAAGTTTAACAGTAAAAATTCCTATAGGTTTAAAGGTAAAGGATGTTTTAGACAGTATTGTAAATATAAAAATAAAAGATTATATGATTTTAATTGGTGGACCTATGATGGGAAAAATAGGGACAAGAGAGAGTGTTATAACGAAAGATACAAAGGGAATATTCATATTTCCTAAATCTAAAAAAGTATGTCAATCAAGAAAAAGCAAATATAGTAATTTAAAAAAACAGGCTTTATCAGCTTGCTCTCAATGTAGAATGTGCACGGCATTATGCCCTAGATATCAATTAGGTTATGATATACAACCTCATAAAATAATGAATACTGTAGCTTATGGAGGGAACTATTTAAATTTAATGGGAGTATTTTCTTGCTCTCAGTGTAATTTATGTACTCTCTATTCTTGCCCTCAAGATTTGAATCCTATGATGATAATTAAAAATTTAAAAATAAAACTTAAGGAAAAAGGAATAGATAAGTTATATGAATCTCAATGTTTATCTAAAATTAACCAAATAAAACCTAGAGTAGAGCAGAGAAAAGTTGCTGATAAGCTATTAAAGCAAAGATTAGGTCTCATTGAGTATGATAAAGAGGCTCCTCTTGAACATTTTGTATTTACAAGCAATAAATATTACATAGATTTACATCAGGGGAATCAAATAAAATATAGCCCCACTGTAAAGATCGGAGATAAGGTTTTAAAAGGACAAAGTATAGCACAATATTTAGAAAATATAATAGCAAGAACTACTAGAAATACTGAAACTAATGAAGTGTTAAATATTGCGTTGCATTCTCCAGTAAATGGGGAAGTGTTAGAAATATCTGAAAAATATATATTTATAAAGAAAGGTGAGTTTTAATGAATAAAGCTTTAGGATTAATAGAATTTTCAAAAATACCTCAAGGGATATACCATTTAGATCAAATAAACAAAGGGAATTTTGTTACAACATTGTATAGTGCCAGCGTTTGTCCTGGAAAATTTATAGCATTAATAGAGGGAAATCTTTCCGCTGTTAGCCAATCTATTGAAAAGGTTCAAAATAATTCAGAGTCTCTTATAGATACTTTTATTTTAGGAAATCCTAGTGAAGAACTATTAAAAGGTATTATGGGTGTTAAGGGGGAACTGATTCCTCAAGAATCAATAGCTGTATTAGAAAGTTTCACAGTGGCATCTTTAATTGAGTCAGCAGATATTGCGTTAAAAACTGCTCAGGTTAGACTTATACAATTAAAACTTGCAAGAGGGATGTGTGGAAAAAGTTATTATATAATTGCAGGAAATCTTTCGGAAGTCTCACATGCTTTAGAGGCAAGTAAAGTTTTTTTAGAAGAAAAAGGGATGTATATAGATTCAAGTGTTATTTCAAATCCTTCTACAGAAACTATACGTAGTCTTTTTTAAAGTATTATAGACAACAAATGTATTAAAATGGTAAAATAAATTAAATTAGCGAGGTAATATAATGGATGAAGTACAAAGAATAATACAAGAATATGTTCCTGGAAAGCAAGTAACCCTTGCTCATTTAATAGCACACCCAGGGAAAGACATATACACAAAACTTGGAATAAGAGAGGCTGAGCACACTGCTCTTGGAATTTTAACTATAACTCCTGGAGAAGCAGCTATAATTGCAGCAGATGTTGCTTTGAAATCAGGTGATATAACAATTGGATTTTTAGATAGATTTAGTGGAACAGTTGTTATTTCAGGAGATGTATCAAGTGTAGAAAGTTCTCTTGAAAATGTGTTAAAATTACTTAGTGGAACAATGAAGTTTTCCTCTGTTGAAATGACAAGGTCGTAGATTATGAAAAAGATAATGTTAATTGGAAAAACAGGAAGTGGAAAAACAACTCTTACACAGATGCTTAATGGCGAGGTAGTTGGTTATAAAAAAACGCAAAGTATGGAGTTTTCTTCTAATATAATTGATACGCCTGGTGAATATATTGAAATTAAAGGTTATTATAGAGCTTTAATTGTTACAGCAACTGAATGTGACTTGATAGGATTTGTACAAGATGCAACAGAATCTGAAACTTTATTTCCCCCTAATTTTGCAGCAGTTTTAAATAAACCAGCTCTTGGAATTATAACAAAAACTGATTTAGTAGACAGCTGAGCACACTGCTCTTGGAATTTTAACTATAACTCCTGGAGAAGCAGCTATAATTGCAGCAGATGTTGCTTTGAAATCAGGTGATATAACAATTGGATTTTTAGATAGATTTAGTGGAACAGTTGTTATTTCAGGAGATGTATCAAGTGTAGAAAGTTCTCTTGAAAATGTGTTAAAATTACTTAGTGGAACAATGAAGTTTTCCTCTGTTGAAATGACAAGGTCGTAGATTATGAAAAAGATAATGTTAATTGGAAAAACAGGAAGTGGAAAAACAACTCTTACACAGATGCTTAATGGCGAGGTAGTTGGTTATAAAAAAACGCAAAGTATGGAGTTTTCTTCTAATATAATTGATACGCCTGGTGAATATATTGAAATTAAAGGTTATTATAGAGCTTTAATTGTTACAGCAACTGAATGTGACTTGATAGGATTTGTACAAGATGCAACAGAATCTGAAACTTTATTTCCCCCTAATTTTGCAGCAGTTTTAAATAAACCAGCTCTTGGAATTATAACAAAAACTGATTTAGTAGACAGCTGTGACCATGCAAAAGAACTTTTAAAAATTGCTGGAGTTCATGAGTTTATATGTACAACAACAAAGGATAATAAAAGTATTGAAATAATGAAGAAAATATTAGGGGGATAAATGGGACTGCGGGTATTTATAGCTGATGATGAGCCATTAACAAGAATGGA
>CAMTJB010000074.1 GCA_947072715.1 uncultured Fusobacteriaceae bacterium
CATTAATTCATCCCAAGTTAATTTTCCGGCAGTAGTTTCTTCTTTAGATCTTGCAGCAAAATCTGTATTTTTACTGAATCCTTCAATTTTATTATCAGTATCAATTACACCTTTAAATGTTCTTAAAGCTATTTCTTCAGCTATATCTTCCACTCCATACTCTCTAACTAATGCAGCTACATTAAATTGACTATCTCTTCTAAGTTCGTCAGTTATTGGAATTATAGATTGGATAACACCTTTAGATATTTCGATTTCTGTGAAGTTAGTTTCTCCTTTTGCAGTTTCTTGACCTTCTTTTTTAGATTTAGCTGTATTTGTAGCACTAGGCTTTCTAACAGGAACTCTAATAGTTGTTCCAGTTGCAGTTATCATTTGACCTTCATTAAAGAATGGAGCTATTTCTTTCATATCCTTAACCATTTGATTAGATAAAGGTTTTGGAACTAATGAAGCACCACTAACTAGAGTAGCTTTTCTTAATGCTTCAGAATATTCTTCTTCTGCTTTAGCTATTGAATCAGTTGTAGCTCCTGGAGCTGTCATATTTTTTATTGCTTCATCCATTTTTTCAATTGTAGCTTTTAAAGTAGTTATTTCTTCTTCTTTTTTTATTCTTTCAGCTTTTTGAATTTCAGTTTCTTGTGGACCTTCTTTTATAGTTTTTTCCATTTTTTCAATTCTTTCAGTTAATGCTTTTATTGCATCTGCTGACACACCTTTTTCAATTAACTCTGCTATCATTTTTTTAATTTCATCCATTGATTTATCCTCCGTATCATCATTTTTATTTATTTTTTGTGCTGTTCCACCCATTGAAAACCCTGTTAATGTTCCTTCTTTTATTGCCTTCCAGATTAAATCGTCATTGACTTTTGCTGTTGCCATCCAAGTACCAGCCTTTATCTCTTGTCCTCCAACCATTGTATCTGTTTTAGCTACCCAGCTTTCTACTATATCAACATTAGCTTTTTTATTGTCATGTTGAATATCTGAGCCTTTACCATTTACTAGAAAATTATGTGCTGCTTTTTCTATATCCTCAGGTAGCATATAATCCCCATGAGCATCTTTAACGAACGGTTCATATACTACACAAGTTACTAATCTTTTATCTTCATCTTGTTTTAAGATAAAACTATCTAATTCTAAATTTCCATCTTCACTTTTAACAATAGCAAATCTTTTTTTATTTGCTGCTTTCGTTACTAGCGAAATAAAGTCAATCTTAACTTCTTTAAGTAATGCCAATTAAAGCACCTCCTTATTTAGATTTATCATTCTCTATTCTTAATTCTAATATTTTTATATAACTATTCATATGTGATAATTGAATACCCATATATATTCTTTGTTCTTCATCTGTAAATTTTTTGTTCTCTACTTCCGAATCTAAAAAATCACTAAGTTTAGATGCTCTTTCTTTTAACTCTTCTAATTCTTTTTCCATTCTTTCTATATGCGCCATGATTCCTCCTTTATTCATATGTACAAATGCAGTGGCAATTAACTATTTCCCCAACTGGTAAAGATTGGTCATGTGGGTGCAACGCTCTATTACCATTAATTACAAAGTATTCGTCAACTTTTATAGTTTTTCCGTCTAAAGCCAAATGTGATTCTCTATCTTCAAATCCACCACCTACATGCAACCACGTTTTTTTAGACATTCCAGCTTCTATTGCTGTAGCATGAGTTGTTATATTAACCGCATTCCCTGTTTCTGTTAATGCTATTCTTTTAGCTCTACCCTCCGACATATGCCATACACCTTTTTGAATATCTTTAGCTATATCTTTATAGTTTTTTCCAGCAGCTTGACCTTTTTTAACTATATCGCGAATTGCCTTTTTGGTAGAATCGGTGACGTAAGTAACTTTTTCAGCTGAATATTTTTCATTATATTCATTTAGAACATTATTACTAACCCTTTCAATTACACTTCCTTCTAGCTTCCAACCAAACAAAGTTTTACACCATTGAACAGTTTTTTTACTGCTGTTGCTATATATCTTAAATAAATTTCTTTTAATGGCTCTTGTAAAATTACTGAAATCTATTTCGAATAATTCATCTTTATTTATTTGTTCTTCAATTTCATTTGCAAAATCTTTAAAAACTTTAGAAATTAATTTAAAGTTTTCCCTCTCCAATCTTTGTTGCAATAGTCTAATTCTGTTCGCTATTTTTTTTTTACTTTGTAGCGTCATAGTCTAGCCCCACTTCATCTAAGAACATCATATTCGAACTTACTAAAACCCTATTACCTTCCTCGCCTTTTAAAGTAGGTATAGCAAGGTCAAAAGTTGTATTTATAATTACTATAAAATTATTTATTGTAACTTTACCTTCAAGAGATTCAGCACATTTTTTAATTTTATCCCATAAATCAACTTGTAAGGCTTTTATATTGGATGTATTAATTGATATTTTTTCTCCAGCTTCTAAATCATTTTTAAAGAAATATGTGAGTTCTTCACATAATTTATTAGCAAATGGAATTATCGTATCTTCATATACCTTTTTCTTGAATCCTTCTAAATTGTTATAAGTAGAATTTTCATTCATTACTAAAGCTTCTGGAACTCCCATGACTCTACAAATAATCTTTTGCAGTTCTACCATTCCATTTACCCAGTCAAGGTCTTTTGGATTGGTAGAGAATGGAGTAAATGTTCCACTTCCACTTTTAACAAATGCAACTTTTCCAGCTTCTCTTGCTCCATTTTGAGAAGAAAAAACTCTTTTAATTTCATCAATTTGTGTTTTAGTTGTATCTTGTGGTAATGTATAGATTCCTGATGTTCTCCCTCCATTTTTTAATAGTGTGCAGTTATGTATTAATAAGAAATTTAACATATCTCCAACCATTGCTAACGGCTTAATCTTTGAATATCCATTTCCTTTACCAGCTATTTTATCTCCTGGATCAAATGTTTTTATAATGTGATAATTATCTAATTCTTTTCCAGTAATAGAAGTATTTCCTAGTTCTATTCTATCTATTTGTAAATTACTTTCATTTCTATAAATTTGAAATGAATCTGGAGAATAAATATAAATATCTCTACTTAATATTCCTTGTGTTTTATATAAAAGACATCTACCACCGAATATTAGATAAGTAGCTATTGCTTCAATAAAATCACTAAAACTTAATTCTTTATTAGGTCTATCAAGTGAAGCCATTACAAATTTAGCTCCCATACTTTCAGATAGTTTATCATCTTTATAGACTTCAAACTTTAAAGCTTTTAAATCAGTTACAAATTCATGGAATGGAGCTTGAATAAATGGATTTTCATATGCTTGTTTAACAAAAACATCATAGTTTACATTATAAGAATCATATGTAGAATATCCCCAAGGCATAGGAATATTTTTAATAAAATTCTTAGCTGCTTTAAATATGTTTATTTTTAATCACCTCCTTAATCCATGTCAATAACTTCAAATCCACCAATAATATCAGATGCTTCATAATCTACACCATAAACACATAGAAGAAAAGCATCACCTTTACCAGGAGATCTTTTAATTCTTTCTTTAAATTTTTCTTTTTTCTCTATTATAACTCTACCATAACTATCGAAATTATACAATCTTCCACTTAAATCTTGAATTAGTTCTTTATCATTTGGCATTACTATATCTTTTTTTTCTAATCTTTCTTTACATACAAAAAACATTTCAGTTATAGAATTAGAATACTCCTCAGTATC
Source organism: uncultured Fusobacteriaceae bacterium (assembly GCA_947072715.1). Next base: position 3,723 of record CAMTJB010000074.1, read on the forward strand.
TCTTGGTTTACCACCAAAGTGAACTTCAATTATTTCTAAATTAGGAACTATTGGATTATAATCATCTGTATTTCTATTATAATAATCTTCATCAATAAGTTCATTTAATCTATCTGCTATTGGTCCTCCAAGTCCTGTGGCATCCATAAATAAAAAATGTTTTTTATTTGGACTTCTTCTACACCATCTAGCAACTTCACCAACACATTGCATTGTAGATTCTTTATTAAAATAAAATTCTAATTTAAAATTACTTCCAGTAGAACTATATCCAACAGTATAATCTCCACCAAAACGAGCTGGGTCAAGTCCCATAACTTCAAAATCATTAAATCTATATCTAGGCTCTATATCTATGTTACTTTCACATAAACTTCTAGCTATACATGAATTAGCATTTCCAGAAGGTGGCAATCCTTTTAATCTAACTTTTATAACATCAGAATCTTTACCATATCTTCTTTCCATTGATTCAATTTGAGCTTTAGACATATAAGGACTATCATAACTTGATAAAGTAATAACATTCAAAGATTCATCTTGCATATTGTAAGCCCATTCATAGAAAAAACCATCTGTTCTAGTCATGTTACCAAATACAACCATTCTTGTTGGGTCTACTCCTTCAAGAACTTCAGGTATTTTATCATCTACTCCAGAAGCTTCATCAATAATTACTAAAATATTATCTTCTCTTTTATTTCCAGCTTCATCAACTTCTCTTAGTTTAGATATAACATCAGATATTTGGTCATCAGTATCAATACTAACTATACCTAACTCTTTCATTATTTCTTCAACTAATTGGCTTTTATCTCCATGTTGCCCTTGTAATCCATCTGGATTTTTAGGAGATATTGGCAGCATATACCATTCTTTTTTATAATCTAAATGGTTAAATTGCATTATATTTTGTTTCAATAAAAACATATCAAAATCTTTTAATAGTGATTTATTATACCATTTATTTACCTCAGCATAAAATACTGTTTGTAATTGCCGCCATGTTGGAGCAGTTACTATAACTCTTGATTTAAATCTTGTAGTTATCCACCATAATGTTATAAATGCAGCACTTGAAGATTTACCTGTACTATGTCCAGAAGGAACAACAGTTATTGGATATTCTTTTATTGATTCTAATATTCTTTTTTGACCATCATATATCAAATGTGCTTCTAATATAGATTTACAAAATTTTATTGGATCATCTTTATATTTTGATAATAAATTATGTATTGCTAATCTTTCATTATCCTTCATTAAAATCACTCTCTAATTTTTTAGATAATTTATCAATAGCTTCCATTGTTTTGTTGCTATCTACATCATCACCAATTTTTATTTTTTCAATCTCTAATTTCTTTTTCTCTATTTCTAATTCTAAAGATTTTAATTTATATTCTTGTTCCTTGGATGTAACACCCATACCTAACCTTTTTCCTAATTGCTCTGCTGCTTTTAATCTAGAATCAATTCCAACATCTAATCCAAAGGCATCAGTTTCGTTACCTCTTAAAACATTAGTGTAAAACTCCATAATTTCAGTTATAGAAGCTATTCGTTTTGACTCTATATCTTTCAACCTAGATTCGACGTAATCCTTTATAATAGGTTTTTGTAGGTTTTTATGAGCATTAGTTCTTGCTGTAATTTCGTTCTTACAATTATAAGCATCCATATAGGCTTTAGTACCATTTAGGTGTTCTAAGTAATAATCAGCAAACAATTTCATTTTCTCACTCATTTTACCCATTTTACTCATTAGGATCACCATTTTTTAGAGTATCAACTAGAAATAATATTAAATCTTTTTTATTTATAAATTCTACTGATTCTAATTTAATTTCTTTTATTTCTGCTTTCAAAGATTTTATTTTATCTTTATTTTTTTCAATTCTCAATTGTTTTCTTAATTCTACTTCCAATCTGGTCATTTCTTTAAACTCATATTTTTTCATAACTTTTTCTAGTTTATAAGAATAAAATTCTGGTTTACTTAGAGTTACTATTCTATTTTTCATACGAAGTGCTAATATGAGTTTATTAATTTTAATATCTAATCCATTCATTTAACCACTTCCTTTGTATGTAGGTTCTTTGTTTCTAGTTCTCATAAATCCTCCTAAGATTTTTTAGTTAAAAAACTTAAAATAAAATCTTTAGCATTTTCTATTGTATCAGGTAAATCATTTTCTAATAAATATTCTTCATATTTTTGATGTAATTTTAGATTTGCAATGTTTTCTAATTCTTTATTGCTTA
>CAMTJB010000075.1 GCA_947072715.1 uncultured Fusobacteriaceae bacterium
AGGTAGATCAATTATTCTACTTATTACTACAGTCCCTGCTATTTCAAACTTTATATGTTTTGTTCCTATAATTACTTTTACATTTTCATTACTGAAACTTCTAAATAATTTTGTTATAACATCCACTGTATTTAAAGGTAAACTTAGAGAAAATTTTTCACTTGAACTAATCTCTTTTTCTAAATAAACAAGTCTGTAAGTATCTGTTCCTACGAACATCATTTTATTATTATTCGATTCTATTCTTATACAGTTGATTCTCATATCATCACTACTCTGAGAAGCTGCAAATTTAGTTTTTTCAAAAATTTCAACTAACTCTAAACTATCTATATTAAAACAATTAACTTCATTTTCTATATTTATTATTAGATGATTTTTAGGAAATTCATCTGAATCAAATAAGGAAAACTCTGTAGCTGAATCCTCTGTTTCTATTGTTAAAACTAAATTATCTGACTTTAGTAAAAAGTACTCATCATTTAACTCTTTTAAATACTCTTCAACTATTTGATGTTGAAAAACTATTTTTCCAGCTTCTTTTACCTCTGCCTCCATACTTGTAACAATTGTGATTTCTAAATTTGTACCGTAAAATTTTAAACTATTTTCAATTATTTCAATATATGCACATGAAATAATTGGTTTTATTTTATTTTCTGTTATTGCTTTCTCAATTGTTTTTAATTTTTTTAGAAACTCTATTCTATTAACTCTTACTTCCACTTTTTCCTCCAAACTAAAACTCTTTTTTAAAACTCACCTTTTAATTCTCTCGACATTAAATCTCTTACTATTTGCTTTGCATCGCCTTTATTGTATATAATTTCATATATTCCATTAACAATAGGCATCTCAACATTGTTTTTTAAAGAACTTTCATGTACTGCTTTTACTGTTGGTACACCCTCAGCAACCATTATCATTGTTTCCATTATCTCTTCCATAGTTTTTCCTTTTCCAAGGCTTTCTCCTACGTATCTATTTCTTGAATGCTTACTAGCACAAGTAACTATAAGGTCACCTATTCCAGTTAATCCAGAAAAAGTCTTTTCATCAGCTCCTAAAGCTTTTCCGTATCTAATCATTTCTGATAATCCTCTAGTTATTAAAGCTGCCTTTGTATTATCTCCATAACCCATTCCATCAGCAATTCCAGCTCCTATAGCTAAACAGTTTTTAACAGCTGCACCAATTTCAACTCCTATAATGTCAGAATTCGAATATACTCTGAAGTTCTCATTATTAAAAACTTCCTGTACTTTTTTAGCTGTATCTGGATTTCCAGCGGCTACTATTGTTGTAGGAAGTCCTAGCCCTACCTCTTCAGCATGAGTTGGACCAGATAATACTACTATATTTTTATGATATTTACCTAATATCTCTTCTTTTATAACTTCTGACAATCTTAATCCACTACTAATCTCTATTCCTTTTCCTGTATTTACAATAATCATATCACTAGTTACTTGATTTGAAAGCTTATTAACTACACTTCTTAAACTCTGTGAAGGTATTGAAAATACAACCATTTTTGCATCTTTCAATAAATTTTCAATGTCACTTACTATTGTTATATTATCAGGAAATTTTATACCACTAAGGTATTTTTTATTTTCTCTTTCTAATTTTAAAAGTTCTGCTTGTTCCTTATTGTATTCCCATAAAATGATTTCATGGCCATTTTTAGCTAAATTAATCCCTAAAGCTGTACCCCAACTTCCTGCACCAACTACAACAATTCTCTCCATAAACACACCTCTATATTATTTTTTTGCTTTAAATTTATTCTCTGTTCCTTTTAAAAGCCTTTCTATATTTGTCTTATGTTTATAAATTACAAAAATTCCTACTATTAAAGATAATACAAATAATGGTACTCTTTCTATCCCATCTCTCATTGGTAAAAATAAAGCTAAGATAGGTAATAATGCTGCACCTATTATAGACCCAAGAGATATATATTTAGTTAAATAAACTACTATTACAAAAGTTAAGAAAACACTTGTAATTCCTAATGGAAAAAGATACAGAAAAACACCTAAACTTGTTGCAACTCCTTTTCCACCTTTAAAATTTAAGAACATAGATAAAGTATGTCCCAAAATAGCTACAAGACCTAATGCAATAAGTTCGTTTCCTGATTGCCCAAATACTTCTTGTGCTATATATAAAGGTAAATATCCTTTTAAAGCATCTGCTATAAGAACCATTATACCACACTTTGGTCCTAAAACTCTATATGCATTAGTTGCTCCTGAATTATTACTTCCGTACTCTCTTATGTCTAGATTCTTGACAATTTTTCCTATCCATACCCCGCTTGGCAAAGAACCAAATAAATAGGCTATAATAGCCGTTATTAAAAATTCGCTCATTAATTTATCAACTCCATCTTAATTTTTTCTGATTATAATTCATTATCATTTTTATTATAACAATTTTTTTTCTAAACATAAAGTGTTATTTCTAAGATATTTAGGATTAGTTTTCTTTTTTTTATTATATAAATTTAATTTCAATATAAAAAGTAGTTAATCTCTTTTTCATTTAGAGATTAACTACTTTTATTTTATTCTACTTAATAAAGTAAATATTTACTGAACTTTTGATTCTACTTTTATATCCTTACCCTTTATTTTTTCAATTGAAAAACCTAAAAATCCATAAGTTATAGAAATTAAAGGACATAGTAGATTTAAGAAACAATAAGGAACATATGCCCATGGCTGTAATCCTAAAGCTCCTATCATTGTTGCCCCACAGGTATTCCATGGAATTAATGATGAAGTCATTGTTCCTGAATCCTCTAAACATCTAGATAAATTTTTAGGTGCTAAACCTCTATTTTCATACTCTTTTTTGAACATTCTTCCTGGTATAACTATTGATAAATACTGATCTCCTGCAACAACATTTATGAAAATTGGAGTTAAAATTGTTGTTAAAATTAATTTTCCTGTTGTTGTTGCGTACTTTAATACAGAATTTGCTAAAACTTCTAACATTCCTGATTTTTCCATAATTCCACCAAATACCATGGCACACATTATTAAGGATACTGTCCACATCATAGAGTTCATTCCACCTCTATTCAATAACTTATCAACCATTTCAAATCCACTATTTCCTTCATATCCATAATGAAGTGCTCCTAGAACTTCTGAAAAAGTCTTACCTTGAACTAATATTGCTGCTGCCCCACCTAATGCTGCTCCTATAAATAATCCTGGAATTGCTGGTGTTTTTAAAATAATTACTACTATTAGCAACACTGGTATCATCAATAACCATGGACTGATTATAAAATTAGAAGACATTACACTTAAAATTTTATCAATTGTTTCTTGGTTTGAAGTTACTGCTTTTCCATTAAATCCCATAAACGTAAATATTCCCAAAGATATTATAAATGCTGGTAAAGTTGTATATAACATATGTCTAATATGTTCAAATAAAGTTGCTCCTGCCATTGCTGGTGCTAAATTAGTTGTATCTGAAAGTGGTGACATTTTATCTCCAAAATAAGATCCTGATATTACTGCTCCTGCAATTATATTTCTATCAATTCCAAAACCTTCTCCAATACCTATTAAAGCTACTCCAATTGTTGAAACCGTTGTCCAAGAACTTCCTAAAGACAAAGATACAATAGAACAAACAATAAGTGATAGCGGTAAAAAAGCTGATGGATTTATTAGTTTTAATCCATAGTATATCATAGTTGGAACTACTCCTGATAAAATCCAAGTTCCAATTACCATTCCAATTATTAAAAGAATTAAAATAGCTGACATAGACATTTTTATAGTCTCAACTACTCCCTCTTCTAAATCAACCCAAGCTACTTTTCCTGCTACTTTTGCAACAATAGCTGCAACCATTCCAGAGATAAAAATCGGCAAATGTACATCTATTTTTGCTATTTGAACAGCATAAAACAATGATCCCATCAAGAATAACACTGGTAATGATGATGCTCCTAAACTAATTTTTTTATGTTTCACTCTTACTCCCCCTGTCTTTTCGTTTTTATATTCCAATATTATCGCTTTAACCTACGATATTAAAATTCTAATACTAAAATTGGTTTATTTTATCATTTAAATATAAAAGTTACAATATTATTATTTTTTGTATTTCTTTCATTAAAACCAATTCACTCATTCATCTTTTTAGAATGGGCATTCAAATAAAAAGCACTTTCAAAAAAATTTTTGAAAGTGCTTTTTGTTTTTATATTTTAATTTTTTGTAGTTACCATTAATTCTTTTATTTACTGCTATTTTTTCTATTTACCATCTCTTTAACTACAAATGTTGCAAGGTCATCAGCATATTTTCCAGGTCCAAATCCTGCATCGTATCCTAACTCTTTAGCAAGTTCATTAGTTATTCTTGCTCCACCTGCTATAACTATCATTTTATCTCTTAATCCTTCAGCTTCTAAAAGCTCTATAAGATTAGTAAGGTTTTGAATATGAACATCTTTTTGAGTTACAGTTTGAGATATAACTATAGCGTCAGCTTTTAATTCTAAAGCTTTTTTTATAAACTCTTCATTAGGAACTTGACTTCCTAAATTGTAAGCATCTATACCTTTATATCTTTCAAGTCCATAGTGTCCTGCATAACCTTTCATATTCATAATTGCATCAATTCCAACAGTATGAGCATCTGTTCCTGTACTTGCTCCTACTATTACAACATCTCTACCTATATTTTGGGAGATATACTCTTCTGTTTCGTACATATCCATTACATCTATTTCTAAAGCTTGAACTTTAATGCTATCATAATCAATCCCTGTTGGTACTATTCCATATACAATATAGAACGAAAACTCTTTATCAAGTGCATGATAGTGAGGAACAGCAGGATCTTTTAGTCCTAACTTTCTTGCTAAAACTAGGGCAGCTTCTACACCTTTTTCATTAGCTGGAACTGGCAGAGTAAAACTCATTTGTACCTTTCCATCATTCATTGTATCCCCATAAGGCTTTATATTATGGTAATCTATACTTTTATCGTAATCTTTTTTTTCTGATGAGTATCCAGACATATTATCTCTTCCCTCCTAGCATTAAATCAATAAATGGATTCATATAAGTTTTATCTTTTTCAAAAACTCCATTTAGTCCTTTTCCACCGTCTAATGGTCTTTTTATTCCAGCAAATATTCCTTGCTCTAAAGTTTTAAATATTCCAATTTCTTCAATTTTCTTTAATAACTCTGTAGCCTCTCCAAGAACTGATTGAGCTCTCTTAACTATTATACCATCTTTTTTAAACTCCATTTCAGATCCTAAATCTTTCATTGTGTTAAAAATATACTGAGCATTTTCTATTGATAAAGCTCTATCTGACATAAATGGAGTATGGATAGCTTCTGTTAACATTCCTAAAAGATGTACTTTTTGACCAGTCATAATTGTTACCATATTGAATAGTGCATTTTGTACATGTCCTTTAAATATATTTCCAGTCATGAATTTTGTAGGTGGCATATATTTAAGTGGAGCTTTCGGGAATATTTCTCTTGCCATTTCAGCTTGAGCTAACTCCATTAAGAATCCATTTTCCACTGTAGGTTCAATTTCAAAAGCATGTCCTAATCCCATTTGTTCCTCTTTCAATCCAGCAACTAAAGCAAATTGCTCATTGATAAATTGAGATGCTAAAACTGTATGTGCTTCTTCTACTGCATCTGCAGTTGTTAAATAATTATCTTCTCCTGTATTAATAATTACTCCTGCAAATCCATTAATAATTCTTGAGAAGTATTGATCAACCATTGTTCTTTTCATATTGATATCTCTAAATAGAATTCCATATAATGCATCATTTAACATCATATCTAATCTTTCTAAAGCTCCCATTGCTGCTATTTCTGGCATACAAAGTCCTGAACAATAATTACATAGTCTTATGTATCTTCCTAATTCTGTTCCAACTTCA
>CAMTJB010000076.1 GCA_947072715.1 uncultured Fusobacteriaceae bacterium
TCTCTTCAGAACACTCTCCACCATACCAAACTATTGTTACATCTTTATTTTTAAAAACTTCATTAAATATTTTCTCCATTTTTTCTAATGCTGTCTTTCCTGTTATAACGCATATTTTTTTATATTTCTCTACTTCTAATCTTAACTCTTTTTTTATACACTCTCCTGAAATAACTTCAGGTAATTTTATATTTTCCATATTAACACCCCTTTTTTATTTTCTACAAACATAGATGTATCTTTTAAATTTCCCTTTTGGTAAAGTGCATTTATCAACTATTTTAAACTCTGTTTTATCTACCATAAAATCTAACTCTTCAAAACTTACAAGTATTAAAAGATTAGAAATCTCAGTGGCTTTATTTATTAATCCTTGCTGTTCTTCTTTTGTTATATGACTAAAAATACCATAAGGAATATCTAAAATTGATGAATCAAATTTCTCTCTTATATTATGCATGTCATCATTTATTACAATGGGAGAATATCCATAATGAATCAAATTATTGTTTGCATCCTCTGCAATACTAGGATTTATTTCATATGCACTAATATCTATTCCCATAAATAATGCTTCTATTGCTATTGTTCCTACTCCACAACAAGTATCTATTACTTTTATATTTTTATCTCCACAAGTTGCAATATTTAAAATACTTTTTGCTAGTTTAACTCCTAGAGACTGAGAATATGAATGAGGTTTATCTATATGATTATTCCATAAAAAACAATTTTTTTCATATATTCCAAAAATCCACTTATTGTTAAAAAATGTTAATCCAAAAAGTATATTTGGGTTATACATCTCTGGAACTCCTATTATTCTAAGCCCTATCTCTTTTACTTTTTCCAATCTTTCATCATAAGGTATATTTCCACTGTCTAACCTCATATATTCAACTTTAAATTCTTCATGCTTTATAGGATTATTTTCTAATTCCAATAAGATATCTTGAAAGTTATCTTTTTCATGTATAATCTTCATTCTCGATTTTATAAAAGCACTATCTGATGGATTAATTGATTTCTCAGATATAAAAGTTTTTTCTTCTGTTTTTATCTCAAAAAGGTGCCTGACTTCTAAAAGTGCTAAATCTTTTTCAAGAATGGGATAGTTTATTAAATACAGATATTTATTCAAATTGTTTCTCCTTTTTTATATATATAACACACATTATACAACGTTTAATTTAAAATTAAAAGCTATTTAAAAATAAAAAATATTCCAAAAAATAAACTTAATTATCTCTTGGAATATTTCTTTTTTATCTTATTTATTATTATAATTTTTTACCTATTTCATAGATTTGTATTCAGCTATAATCTTATCCGCCATTGGTCCATAAAACTCATTATAATGAGCAAAATCAAAACTAAAATTTCCTCTACCTTGTGTCATAGAGTTCAAATCTATTGCATATTTTAATATTTCATTATATGGTACCTCTGCTGTTACAATTTGTTTTCCATTCTTGCTAGAATTTATTCCACCAATTTTTCCTCTACGTTTATTTAAATCTCCCATAATATCTCCAACGTATTCTTCTGGAACTTCTATTTCCATTTTCATAATAGGTTCTAATAATATAGGTTTAGCAACTTCCATAGCATTTCTAAAAGCTAAAATTCCTGCTAATTTAAACGCCATATCACTAGAGTCCACTGGATGATAAGAACCATCAAATAATGTTGCTCTAAAATTTATTACTGGATATCCTGCTAAAGATCCTTTTTGTCTTGCTTCTAATAAACCTTTTTCAACTGCAGGTATATAAGATTTAGGAACAACTCCCCCATGAATACTATCCACAAATTTAAATTCTTCTGAACTTGGATCAAATTTTATATAAACATCTCCAAATTGTCCAGCTCCACCTGTTTGCTTTTTATGTCTTCCCTGAACTTCAACACTCTCTCTAATTGTCTCTCTATAAGCTATTTTAGGTTCATCTATTACAGCATGAACTCCAAATTTATTTTCGATTTTGCTTATAGCTATATTAAGATGTTTTTCCCCTCTACATCCAAATAACATCTCTTTTGTCTCAGGATTTCTTTCAACACTAAAAGATGGGTCTTCTTCACATATTTTTTGAAAAGAGGTACTTAACTTTTCATCATCACTCTTGTTCTTAGGCTCTACAGAATAAAAAATACATGGTTTTGGAAACAATATTGAATCATATATTATAGGATTTTCTTTACAACATATCGTATCTCCTGTTTTTGTATATTGTAATTTAGTTGTTGCACCTATATCCCCAGCTCTAACTTCATCTCCTTGTATTTGGGTATTCCCTCTTAAAAAAATTATATTTGATATTTTTTCTTTTTTATTTCTATTTGAATTCAATACTTCCATATCTTTTTTTACTATTCCTGAATTTACTTTGAATAATGAAATTTTCCCTATAAAAGGATCCACTAATGTTTTAAATACAATTGCAGAAAATGGCTCTTTTTCACTTACTTCTCTCTGAATTTTATCATTACTTTCTAAAGATTTTCCATATCTTTTTCCTTCATCCATCTCATTTGGTGTAGGCATATATGTATACATCATATCAAACAATGTTAGTAATCCTACATGATTAACTGAAGATCCCATAATAACTGGTACTATATCACCACTACAAACTCCTCTATGAAGTCCATCATGAATCTCTTCTAACGTAAATTCTTCTCCATTAAAGTATTTTTCCATATACTTTTCATCTACTTCTGCTACAGCTTCTAAAAGCATAGATCTCACTGAGTCAACATCTATATCTTCTGGAATAGGTGCGTCTATACATTGATTTCCATCAAAAACTCTTCCAATTTTGTCTACTACATTTACAAATCCTTTGAAACTTTCATTTTGAATTATAGGTATACAGAATGGAGCTACCTTTTTTCCAAAAACACTTTTTAACTCTTCTAGTAATTTATTATAATCTTTAATCCCTTTATCCATTTTATTTAGAAATATAATTCTAGGTGTTTTCTGTTCTTCTAATATATCCCAAACTTTTTCTGTTCCAACTTCAACTCCAGCTGTAGCATCTATAACAATAACTGCTCCCCCTACAACTCTTACAGCTGACATTATCTCTCCTACAAAATCAAAGTAACCAGGAGTATCTAGTATATTATATTTATGATTTTTATATTCAATAGGAATTATTGATGTATTAATTGAAAATTGATGCTTCATCTCTTCTTTATCATAATCAGAAATCGTAGTTCCTTCCTCTACACTTCCTTTCTTTTTAATATTTCCTGAAGTATAAAGCAACGCTTCTGCTAAAGATGTTTTTCCACTTCCTCTGTGACCTAAGAATGCAATATTTCTAATCTGACTCATTTCATAATTAATCATAAAATAACCTCCTATTAAATATACATTACTTCAACTAACAAAATTTATTTTTACATATTTCCTTTGAAAATTATAGTTATTATACTCTAATAAATAAAAAAATCTTTTTTAATTTTTTAATAAAAATCAAAACAAAAATAACTCACTATAAGATAAAAAGGAGTAATTAGATTTTCATCTAACTACTCCTCTTTATCTTGTATCATTTAATAACTTCTTTTACATTGCATTTTTGAATATTTGAATTATCTCTTCCAATGTTGCTTGTTTAGGGTTTGTAGCTCCACATGCATCTTTAAGAGCATTTGCAGCTAATATAGGAAAATCTTCCTCTTTTGCCCCTAAAGCTTTTATCCCTGAAGGAATTCCTATATCTTGAGAAAGTTTTTTTATCTCATCTATACAGGCTGCTGCTCCTTCTTTATTTGTCATTCCACTTACATCTACACCCATTGCTTTTGCGCAATCTCTTAATTTTTCAGGAACTACTTTTACATTATATTCTTGAACATAAGGTAATAAGATTGCATTACAAACTCCATGTGGTAAATCATAGAATCCGCCTAATTGATGTGCCATTGCGTGAACGTATCCTAAGCTTGCATTATTAAATGCCATTCCTGCTAAAAATTCAGCATAAGCCATTCTATCTCTAGCTACTCCATTCTTACCATCTTCAACAGCTGTTCTTAAGTTCTCTGAAATCAGAGTCATTGTTTGAGTTGCACATGCATCTGTTATCGGTGTTGCAATTGTTGAAACATAGGCTTCTATTGCATGAGTAAGTGCGTCCATTCCTGTTGCTGCTGTAAGTCCTTTTGGCATTGCTACCATTAACTCTGGATCATTTATCGCTATCATTGGATTTGTATTTTTATCAACGATAGCCATTTTTACATGTCTATCTTCATCTGTAATTATACAAAATATTGTCATTTCTGATGCTGTTCCCGCTGTTGTATTTATAGCTATTAAAGGAAGTTGTGGTTTTTTAGATTTATGAACTCCTTCATAATCTTTAATGTTTCCTCCATTAGTTGCCAGTAAAGCTATTCCTTTAGCACAATCATGAGGAGACCCTCCTCCAAAAGAAATAACAAAGTCACATTTTTCATCTTTAAGCATTTTTAATCCCTCATGTACATTTGTTACAGTTGGGTTAGGTTTTGTTTCATCGTATATTTTATAAGCAATTTTTCTTTCATCTAAAAGCTTTGTTAAGTGATCTACTAATTTAATATCTACCAAAACCTTATCAGTTACTATTAAAGCCTTCTTAAATCCTAGTGCAATAATTTCATCACACCCGTCCTTTAAACATCCTGGTCCCATTAAACTCATAGGTGGCATATAAAATCTAAAACTCATAATAACATCCCTCCATTTAATAAAATTAAGTTACTGCTCTGTTTTGTTATTTACAGTGTACACTATAAATAACTCGAGCACAACCCCTTAAATAGCGGTTTTTCAGTTCTATTTATATATATTTTATTTTTTTATAGTATAAAAAATATATGGTTGAATATTTTTCCAAAATAATAATAAAAAAGTGATTTCCACTATAGAAATCACTTTTTATTTTTTAAGAGAATAGATCTTTTAATCTATCTATAAATCCCTTTTTATGTTTATAATTTTTATCTTTTAAACTATCATCAAATGCTTTTAATAAAGCTGCTTGCTCATCGTTTAAATGTATTGGAATTTCAATAAATACTTCAACAATTTGTTGACCTTTTTTTCCTGTTCTCATGTTTACAATTCCCTCTTCACGCATAGAGAATCTCTTTCCGTTTTGAGTTCCTTCAGGTATTTTTATTGTTTTCTTTCCATTAAGAGTAGGAACTTCAATATCTCCACCTACAGTTGCTACATAGTAACTAATTGGCACTCTACAGTAAATATCATGTCCATCTCTTTCGAAGAAATCATGTTGTTTTACTTTTATGAAGATATATAAATCTCCATTTTCTCCACCTTGTGTACTTGCTTCTCCCATATCTGAAAGTTTTAATTTTTGACCATTATCTATTCCAGCTGGTATTTTTATTGTTTTTTCTACTGCTTCACGAATTACTCTGTTTCCATGGCACTTTTCACACTTATGCTCTGGAATCTCTCCAGTTCCATGACACTCATCACAAATATCTTCTGATTGGAAATTTCCTAGCATAGTTCTTTGAATTTTTCTTATTTTACCTGTTCCACCACATTTTGGACATTTATTAACTTTTGTTCCTGGTTTAGCTCCTGTTCCACTACAAGTTCCACATTTTCCACTTCTAGCATACTTAATAGTTTTTTCTACACCTTTAGCAGCTTCCTCTAATGTTATTTCAACTTGGTAACTTAAGTCATCTCCTGGCTCAGGTCCTCTAGGTCTACCTCTTCTTCCACTTCCACCGAAGAAAGAACTAAAGATATCTCCTAAATCATCTCCACCAAAACCACCGAATCCTCCAAAGCCACCGCCATATCCACCAGCTCCGCCACCTCCATTTTCAAAGGCTGCATGACCATATGTATCATATTGTTGTTTCTTTGTAGCATCTGATAAAA
>CAMTJB010000077.1 GCA_947072715.1 uncultured Fusobacteriaceae bacterium
ATCTATAATTCCCCTAAAAAAACCAGATACTTTATAAGAAAACAATCTTATAAAATTAACATTTAATACTTCCTTACAATTAGGACATCTATATTTCGCTACTTTATTTGTTATTTTCATCTTTTTTTTACAACTTGGGCATACTACAATTCTCTTATCCATTTTTCCTCTTATCTTCTTTTTATTTTTTATTTAACTGATTAAATATCTCTCCATAAAGACCTATCTCTCTATTTTGCCATAACTCTTGAGCTTTTATCCCTTGAACTACAAGCATATATAAACCATCTACAATATTTATACCTTTTAAATTACCTCTTTCTAATTTCTTGGTATACTTTAGATCAAAAATATTTTTAAATTTACTTAAAATTTCAATATCAATATTACTAGGAGTACAATTTATAGCTAACTCTTCCATATCATTAAATTCTCTTACTTTATCATAACTTATTATATTTTTGCCGATTTTTCTTCTAGAAACATAATAAGGGATTCCTTCCAACTCTTTTATCGCGTAGTAAACTGCTTTACTTGAGCCTCCAGTTCCAAATATATAGCATTTTTTATTCTTTAAGTCTAATTTCATTTTTTTTAAAGTCTCAATTATACCATAGTAATCAGTATTATACCCTACTAAGCTAGTCTTTTCAATCTTTATTGTATTTATAGCTCCTATTTTTCTAGATACTTCATCTATTTTATCTACATATTTAATAATTTTTTCTTTGTAAGGAATTGTTATATTTATTCCTAATAATTCACCTTTTTTTAGCATTTCTATTACTTCTTTTATAAATAGGTTTTCATCTTTTGATTCAGAAGAATCTAATAATACATAATTACCTGAAATATTAATTTTTTCTAAAATTATTTTATGAAGTTTTGGAGACAAACTATATTGAATATTTTTTCCTAATAATCCATATTTCACCATAACTATTTCCTCCAATATAAAGAACGCCCCTATATTAACCTTAGAATTAAGACTTTAACATAGGGGAGTTTATTTATAATTTTATTTTACAACTATATTAACTATTTTTCCAGGTACAGTGATTACTTTAGCTACAGTTTTTCCTTCTATATGCTTAACTACATTCTCATGATTTAAAGCTAGTTTTTCAAGTTCATCTTTAGATATTGATCTATCAACTTCTAAAGTTCCTCTTACTTTTCCATTAACTTGAATAGCCACAACTAATTCCTCAGAAATAGTTAGTTCTTCTTTATACTCTACCCATCCTTCATTAAATAATTCTGTTGTATTCCCCATAAGTTCCCACAGCTCAGCACAATAATGCGGTACAAATGGTGATAACATAATTACAACTTTATTTAAAGTTTCACCTAATACTTTTCTTGAATCTGCACTAGTTACATCAAAATCATTTAAGTAATCTTGAATCTCATTTAACAGTTCCATATTTGCTGCTATTGCTGTATTAAAGTGGTAGTCATTCTCTATAGAGTCTGTTACTTTTTTAATTGTTTGATGTAATTTTCTAATTAATTTTTTATCATTTTTAGATATTTCAGAATAATTAATATCCCCTTTTATTATATTTTTAGAGTTATCATCAATTATTCTCCATAATCTAGTTAAAAATCTTTGTGCTCCTGCAAGACCATTTTCATTCCACTCTAACTCTTTTTCAGGTGGCGCTGCAAACATTATAAATAATCTTGTAGTATCTGCTCCAAATTTCTTAATCATCTCTTCTGGATCAACACCATTATTTTTAGATTTTGACATTTTTTCAACTTTTACTGTTAACTCTTCTGCTGTAGTTTTAACAAAGGCTTTTTCACCTTTAATTTCTACATCACTTGGATATAAATATCTATTCTCTTTTTCAGAGTAATATGATGGTCCTAATACCATTCCTTGAGTTAAAAGTCTTTTAAAAGGTTCATTTGTTGAAATTAAACCTAAGTCTCTTAAAACTTTATGGAAGAATCTTGAGTATAACAAATGCATAACAGCATGCTCTATTCCACCTATATACTGATCTACTGGAGACCAACCGTCTGCAATCTCTTTTGCAAATGGTAAATCTGTATTTTTAGGATCACAATATCTCAAATAGTACCAAGATGAATCTACAAATGTATCCATTGTATCTGTATCTCTTCTTGATGGTTTTCCACACTTTGGACATGGTACATTTTTAAAACTTTCAGAAGTTTCTAAAGGATTTCCAAGACCATTAAACGTTACATCTTCTGGTAAAATTACAGGAAGATTTTCATCTTTCTCCATAACTATTCCACAAGTTTCACAATATACAGCTGGAATAGGTGTTCCCCAATATCTTTGTCTTGAAACTCCCCAATCTTTTAATCTATATTTTGTAGTTCTCTTTCCAAATCCTTTTTCCTCAACATATAAAGCAATTTTATTTAAAGCTTCTTTAGATGACATTCCATTAAAATCACCTGAATTTGTCATTACTCCAGCTCCAACAAAAGCATCTTTCATATCTCCTGCTTCTATTTGTATCTCTTTTTTAGACTCTTTATCTATAGGATTTATAACTACTTTTATTGGTAAATCATATTTTTTAGCAAAAGCGAAATCTCTATCATCATGAGCAGGAACAGCCATTACAGCTCCAGTACCATAATTCATAAGAACATAGTCTCCTATCCATAACTGTGATTTTTCCCCATTTAAAGGATTAATTACATGCCAACCTGTAAATACTCCGTTCTTATCTTTACCTTCTGCTGTTCTTTCTATCATGTCTGTATTTTTCATAGCCTCAATAGCAGGTTTTATAGATGGATTTACAGCTAAAATTTTTGCTACCATTGGGTGCTCTGGTGCAAGCACACAGTAAGACACTCCATATATTGTCTCTATTCTTGTTGTAAAAACTGGTAATAGCTCTCCTGTTTCCTCAACTGTTAAGTTAAGCTCTGTTCCAAAAGATTTTCCAATCCAGTTTTTTTGCATTGTTAAAACTTTTTCTGGCCACCCTTCTTTTAATTCGTTGTGTCCTGTTAATAACTCTTCAGAATAATCAGTTATCTTAAAGAACCATTGCTCTAACTCTTTTTGAATTACTGGAGTCTTTGAGTGTCTCCAACACATTCCATCTTCAACTTGCTCATTTGCTAAAACTGTATTACACTCAGGGCACCAGTTTACAAAAGATGATTTTTTGTATACTAAACCTTTTTCATACATTCTTTTAAAAATCCATTGATTCCATTTATAATAATCTGGTTTATAAGATGCAATCTCTCTATCCCAATCATAAGATAAACCTAATAATTTAAGTTGTCTCTTCATATTTTCAATATTTGATGTAGTCCATATTGCTGGATGAGCACCATTTTGAATTGCTGCATTTTCAGCTGGTAATCCGAAAGAATCCCATCCCATAGGATGAAGAACATTAAATCCCTTCATTTTTTTATATCTAGAAATTACATCTCCAATTGTATAGTTTCTTGCATGTCCAACATGAAGTTTTCCAGAAGGGTAAGGTAACATTTCTAATAAGTAGTAGTTCTCTTTTCCTTCTACTTTATCTAAAGTCTTAAATATGTTATTACTAGACCATTTTTCTTGCCATTTTGTTTCTATATCTTTAAAATTATACTCAGACATTTTCTCTCTCCTCCATTAATATGAGTTAAACCAATCTTGACTTTTTCTCTTTATTCTCTGTATCGTATTATCTATTGTTTTTAGATTTTTATCAAGTTTTTCAGAAATCTCTCTATATGAATATCCTTTTATTAATAATAAAAAGACCTCTCTTTCACTTTCACTGAACTTTTCTTTTGAATATCTATCTAAATCTGCTACTTTTTCTTTAGATAGTATAATCTCTTCTGGGTTATAATGAGTATACGAAGCTAATCCTTTTGAATAACTTACCTCTTTTCCCTCTTCATTCTCAATATAGTTACCTGAAGCTGAATTTAATGCTATATTTTTCTGAGCATTAGAAGATTTAATTGCTGTTATTAATTGTCTCTTTATACATAGTGTCGCAAAAGTTTTAAAAGAAGCATTTTTAGTGCCATCATATGCCTTTATCGCTTTTATTAAACCAATCATCCCTTCTTGAAGAAGATCATCTTGGTCTGCGCCTATTAAAAAATAATTTCTTGAATTCATGAATATTAATTTTTTATAATTTTTTAAAATCATATTTAACGATTCTTGATCACCTTGTTGTGCTTTAATTATATTTTCATTAGTTACCATTTCTATAGACATCTTCTTCTCCTATTCTAAAAAAATTTAGTTAACTGATTTTGAAATTTCAGAAAGAATTATTCCTCCTGCAACTGAAACATTCAGAGAATTTATTTTTCCATGCATAGGTATTTTTACCAGTACGTCACACGTATCTTTTACTCTTTTTCTTATTCCAAAACCTTCACTTCCCATAACTAAAGCTGTGAATTTAGGATATTTTTCTTCATAGTAATATTTTTTTCCATCCCCTTCTGCTCCATAAATCCAAAAATCTAATTTTTTTAATTTTTCTAAAGCATCTGCAATATTTGTTACTTTAACAATATCTACATATTCTATTGCTCCTGTTGATGTTTTTATAACTGTTTCATTTATTTTAACTGCATTTCTTTCTGGAATTATTATACCTTTAACTCCAAATATTTCAGCACTTCTTATTAATGCACCAAAATTTCTAGGGTCTTGAATCCCGTCTAAAACTAATACTATAGCTTTATCAGATTTAGCTAATTTTTCAAAGAACTCACCTTGTTCTACATAATAATCATGCTCAAGAACTATAGCTTCTACTCCTTGCGAATTTTCTCTCTTTTTATCAGTTAAGAATATTTTTATATTTCTTTGAGAAGCTAATTGCTTTATTATTTGAACTTTTTCATCTTTTAACCCTTTGTACAGTTCTATTTTTTCAATCTCTTTATCCTTATTCTGTAGTACCTCTATTACAGGATTTAACCCTATTATGCTTTCCAATTTATTCCTCCATTATAAGCTAACTTTAATTCTTTCTATGTCAGCTCCTATATTTTTTAATTTTTCAACAAGAGATTCATAACCTCTATCTACGTGATATATTCTATTAACAATAGTTGTCTTATCACTTTTTAGTCCAGCAAGAATCAATGATGCTCCTGCTCTTAAATCACTAGCCATAACTTCACTGGCTGAGAAATTATCAATTCCATCTATAGAAGCCATATGATTACTAATCGATATTTTTGCTCCCATTCTATTAAGTTCTGGAACATGCATAAACCTATTTTCAAATATCGTTTCCTTTATTTCACTAGTTCCTTTTACTAAACACATAAGTGTCATCATAGGAGACTGTAAATCTGTAGGAAATCCTGGATGTGGCATTGTTGTAACTTTTACTGGCTTTAAGTCTTCTAATTTTGAAGTTACTCTAAATATTCCATTTTCATCATAATGATATTCAACTCCCATCTCTAATAATTTAGAAAGGAAGCTTTCAGAATGATCTTTCACAACATTTTTTACACCTATTTTTCCATTAAACATAATTGAGGCGATTACAAAAGTTCCTGCAACTATTCTATCTGGAATAATTGAATACTCTCCTGGAGTTAGTTTTTCTACACCTTCAATAACAAGTTTGTCTGTTCCAATACCTTTTATTTTAGCCCCCATAGAGTTTAAGAAATTACATAAATCTTCAACCTCAGGTTCTTTTGCCACATTACTTAAAATGCTAGTTCCTTTTCCTTTTACTGCTGCCATAACTAAATTTTCAGTAGCTCCAACACTTGGAAAGTCCATTATAAACTCTCCTGAAATTCCATTTTCAGCTTTAGCATAAATATATCCATGTTCTGTTGTAACTTCAACACCTAGTTTCTCAAACCCTTTAAGATGTAAATCAACAGGTCTTGCTCCTATTGTACATCCTCCTGGTAAAG
>CAMTJB010000078.1 GCA_947072715.1 uncultured Fusobacteriaceae bacterium
CTTCATAAGCTAATTTTTCAATTTTTTTTGTTGGAATAGTTACAACTGGTAACTCATCATAATTATCTTTGATTTTCAAATATATCCTCCATATAAAATAATTAAAATTTAATATTTAAACCTATATAATAGTTTCTTTCAGGTGCTGGAACTGCTTCAATACTAGTTTCTCTTAAATTATATTTAGTAGCAGTTAAATTTTTAATTCCTGCTCTTAAAGAAGAATATTCATCAATTTTATAAGAAATACCAATATCAGTAACTCCATAACTTCCTATATTATACTTAAAACTCTTATCTGTTTCAGATAACTCCCTTGCTTCTTTACTTCCTATATATGTATAAGTTCCTGATACAACTAAATCATTTGTTATTTTATAGTTTGCTCCTAGTGTTATTTTTGCAGCTGGAACTAAAGGAATTTTATCATCTTTATATATTTGAGCCTGGTCATTCCCTTTTAAAATTTTTGTATCAATTAAAGTTAGAGATTGATTAAATCTGAAATTTCCAAAACTTTGTTCAGTTTCTGCTTCAACTCCCATACGTCTAGTTTTTCCTAAATTTTTATATTGCCATCTTTTTATAGCTGGATTAGTTACTCCTGATTGAATAAGAGTAATTTCATCTCTTGTATCTGTCACAAAAATGCTAAACTCATATAAGAATTATATATATAGTCTCTTACGCCTATTTCAATAGTATCAGTTATTTCTGGTTCTAAATTATTATCAACATATATAGAAGAAACGTTTACAATTGGAGGTACAAACATAGATGGACCATTATTTTTTAATTTGTTATCATGAATTTTATCTGTTAATTGTGAAGGAAACGGGGTCACAAAACCTCTTTCATATCTAGCATAAACATTTCCTAAATCGCTATATTTATATAGTGCTCCAAACTCTCCAGCAAAATTTTCCATGGTTCTATCAGTTTCAATAGACTGAATTTTTGGACTTATTAGTGGCATTTCATTAGTCCCATTTACATGTTTTCCGTTGTAAGAAGTGAATTCACTTCTAAAACCAGTAGTAAAATTAAATTTTTTGGTGATATCATATTTATTAAAAATATAAACTCCATGAGATTCTTTTTCTAAATCAATATTAACTTTATTTTTAACAGCTTTTCTATCACTAGCGTTTAAATTTCCATATGAACCTTCCCCATCATAATAACTTTTTAAAGTTTCTGAAACTATTTTAGAATTTCTGTTTATTTTTGCATTATAGTAATCATAACCTAAAATTAATTCTCCGCTAGAGTATTCATATTTAGTTTTTAATTTAACTCCTTGTTTTGTTTCTTTAAATTTAGCATCCATCAATGATCTAACACCATAAAAATTATAATGCTCTTTTATATCACTCTTTTCTCTAGAAGAGATCTCTATAAGAATATCATCTATACTCTCTGTGTCTATTGTTCTATCCTGAACCTGTCTATAAAAAGTAGAAGCAAAAGTTAAACGGTCGCTATATCTATATTCATAATCTAAAGTATAACTTTCAGAATTAGTATCTAAATCAAGATTTAAGCCAGCACCTCTTCTATTATTAGCTAAAATAGTTTTTCTTAATTCATTTGTTCCGTCATTAACCTCTTTTCCCTTTCTAGTTTGAAATCTTATTCTATTTTTTTTATTAATTTTATAATCAAATCCTCCTAAAAAAATTTGATTTTCTTTTTGTTCCAATTCTCTATACCCTTCGCTATTAATATAATTAAAACCATAATTCACATACAAACTATCGTTAACATTATATCCGCCAGCAAATCCTATACTTCTATTATCATAAGATCCGTAATTCAAATCCATAAAGAAATTGTTTTTAGTTGCGTTTGAGTTTGTTGAAATATTAATAATACCACCTACAGATCCGCTTCCATATAAAGTAGCTCCCCCACCTGGAATAATTTCTATTTTTCTTATGGATTCAACAGGAATAGAATTTATAGGTAAACTCGCCATAGCTTCTTCAGTTGGGTTTATTGAAACCCCATCTATCATAATCTTAACCCTACTAAGAGACTTATCCCCACTTCCTCTCATATCTATTCTTGGACCGAAAGCTGTATTATTAACGATTACACCAGGAGCATCTTTTAATACTTCTTCTACATTCTTATAATTCTTTTCTCTAATTCTTTCTTGAGTAATGAGAATTACATTTTTATTTTCTTTCACCATGGCATCACCAAACCCTCGCTGTGATATAATATTTGAAGTATCCAATGTAACTTCATTAATTTCATTAGCATTTATAATGGAGCACATTAAAATGCTCAACACCAATAACTTATTTTTCATAAATTTAATCCTCCCCTTAAAACAAAATAATAATTAGTCATTCAAAATATTAGAATATATCAATACCATAAAAACAAATATTTTGCAATATTTTTAATGTGAAAAATAGAATTTTATTATCATAATTAGTTTATTTGAAAACTAATTATCTATAATTTTTATTTTTTACAAAAATAAAATAATGTTTTTTATTATAAAAATATTATTTATTAATTTATAAAATAAAAAGCTTGATTTATATCGTAAAATATGAAAAAATATAGCATATACAATATGTTAATATAGTATAATTTTATAGGAGGTAAAAAAATGGGAATATTTGATTTTTTTAAGAAAAAAGAAGAAGTTTGGTTTAATGTTTACTCACCATTAAATGGTAAAGTTATCGATCTTTCTGAGGTACCAGATGAGGCATTCGCTCAAAAAATGATAGGTGATGGGTGTGCAATCGAACCTTCTGTTGGATCAATTTTTGCTCCTGTAGATGGTGATATAGACATCTTTGAAACTAATCATGCAATTAGTTTTGAAGTTGCTAATGGATTAGAAATGATAGTTCATTTTGGTATTAATACAGTTCAACTTAAAGGAGAGGGCTTTACAAGAATAGCAAAATCAGGTACAAGTGTAAAAGTTGGAGAGGAACTTGTTAAATATGATTTAGATTTTCTAAAAGCTAATGCACTATCAGTTAAAACTCCTATTATTATTAATAATATGGACCTTGTTGACAAGTTAGAAATTGTAGCCAACGGAGATGTTAAAGTTGGAGATCTTTTAATGAGAGTTAAATTAATTAAATAATTAAAAATTTTTAGGGAAAAACTAAGCTGTTTAATCTTCATTAAATAGCTTAGTTTTAATTATAAGTGGAGGATTATATGAAAGAGTTGGAAATGAAAAAAGTTACAGAAGAGGTAGAAAGACTCTGTATAGAAGCAAATTATTATATTGGGACAGATATTTTAAATAAAATAAAATCTTTTCATTCATCAGAAAAATCAGTTGTTGCTAAAAATGTTTTAGAACAAATAATTAAAAATGATGAAATAGCCAGTAATGAAATGGTTCCCATGTGTCAAGATACTGGTTTAGTTGTAGTTTTCCTTGAGGTAGGGACAGAAGTTAAACTTAAGGGTGATATTTATGAAGCTATTCAAGAAGGAATTAGAAGAGGGTATGAAAAAGGATTTTTAAGAAAATCCATAGTAAGACATCCCTTTGATAGAGTAAATACTAAAGATAATACTCCAGCAGTAATTCATACAAAATTAGTTACAGGTTCAGATAAGGTAAAAATAGTAGTTGCACCTAAAGGTGGAGGTTCTGAAAATATGAGTATTGTTAGAATGATGAAACCATCAGATGGTATAGAAGGTGTTAAAAATTTTGTTGTAGAAACAATTAAAAATGCTGGGGGTAATCCTTGTCCTCCTATAATAGTTGGAGTAGGGATAGGGGGAAGTTTTGAAAAAGCAGCTCTTTTAGCTAAGGAAGCTCTTATGAGAGAAATAGATGACGAGAGTCCAGATTTAATTAATGCTCAACTTGAAAAAGATCTTTTGGTAATGATAAATAAAACTGGTATAGGTCCTTTAGGATTAGGAGGAAGAACCACTGCACTTGCTGTAAAGGTTGAGACGTACCCTTGCCACATAGCGTCATTACCTGTTGCAATTAATTTGAATTGTCATGCTGCTCGTCATAAGGAGGTTATATTATAATGAATATAAAAATCACTTCACCTTTAACAGATGAAACTATATCAAAATTAAAAACTGGGGACAGTGTATTAATTACAGGAACTATTTATACTGCACGTGATGCTGCTCATGCAAGACTTGTTAAACTTATAGAAAAGGGAGAGAAGCTTCCTTTTGACTTAGAAGGGCAAATTATTTATTATGTAGGACCAACACCTGAAAAGCCTGGACAAATAATTGGTAGTGCAGGTCCCACTACCAGTTATAGAATGGACTCTTATGCTCCTACTCTTCTAGATAATGGGTTAAAAGGAATGATAGGAAAAGGGAAAAGAGACTTGGGAGTAAAAGAGTCTATTATAAAAAATAAAGCAATTTATTTCGCTGCCATAGGTGGAACTGCTGCTCTTATTGCAAAAACAATTAAATCTTCAGAAATTATTGCTTATGAAGATTTAGGAGCTGAGGCTATACGTAAACTTCATGTGGAAGATTTTCCTGCTATTGTTATAAATGATATTTATGGTAATGATTTATACATAGAAGGACAAAAAGAATGGAATATAGAAAACCAAAACTAATATATTTTAAAAGGAGTCTCTTATGAAAAATGTATATGAAGAATCATTAAAATTACATGAAAAATTTTTAGGAAAGATAGAGGTTATATCTAAAGTTCCTGTTATTAATAGAGAGGAACTAAGTTTAGCATATTCACCTGGGGTTGCTGAGCCTTGTAATAGAATAGCAGCTAATAAAAGTGATGTCTATAAATATACCTCAAAAGGAAATATGGTTGCCGTTATTACAGATGGAACAGCCGTTTTAGGACTTGGAGATATAGGACCTGAGGCTGCACTGCCTGTTATGGAGGGTAAATGTATCTTATTTAAATCCTTCGCTGGTGTAGATGCTTTTCCCATTTGCTTAGATACAAAAGATACAGAGGAAATTATAAAAACTATAAAACTTATTTCACCTGGATTTGGAGGTATAAATTTAGAAGATATTTCAGCACCTAGATGTATTGAAATTGAAACTAGATTAAAAGAAGAATTAGATATTCCTGTTTTTCATGATGACCAGCATGGAACAGCTATTGTAACTGTAGCAGGAATAATAAATGCTTATAAGTTTTTAAAAAAAGATTTAAAAAAAGCTAAAGTAGTTGTAAATGGAGCTGGAGCTGCAGGGAGTTCAGTTTCTAAACTAATTAGAGATTTAGGTGTAGAAGAGGTAGTTATTGTTGATAAAGATGGCATTTTAAGAAAAGATTTAAGCCATCTTTATGATTTTTCAAGAAAAGAACTTGCAGGATTCTCAAATCCTAAAAATCTTTCTGGTGATTTAAGCATTGCAATTAAAAATGCCGATATTTTTATTGGAGTATCTGTTCCTGGTTGCTTAACAACAGAAATGGTTAAGACTATGAATAAAGATGCCATTGTTTTTGCCATGGCAAATCCTACTCCTGAAATTACACCAGAAGATGCTAAAGCTGGTGGAGCAAGAATAATAGGAACAGGAAGATCTGATTATCCAAATCAAGTAAATAATGTTTTAGCTTTTCCAGGTCTATTTAAAGGAGCACTTAGAGCAAAATCAAAAAAAATAACAGAAGAGATGAAAATGGCTGCAGCTATTGCTATCGCTAGTTTAATAAAAGAAGAAGATTTAAACGAAAATTATATAATTCCAGATGCTTTTGATCCTAGAGTTGCTAATGCAGTCGCTGATGAGGTAGAAAGAATTGCAAAAGAGTTAAAAATATGCAGAAACTAAAATTAAATAATAATTAAAAAAATAAATCATATACTTGTTTAGAGTTCAATATTAGAATAGTTTAAGAATAATATTAATTTGCTTTTTAAAATGTATAGAAGTATAA
>CAMTJB010000079.1 GCA_947072715.1 uncultured Fusobacteriaceae bacterium
CCTCCACAAGCTTCCATTCCTCCAAAAGCAAATAAAGCATATACTAAAAATCCAAGTCCTGCTACTGGTGTTCCAAATTTTGGATTTGGAGATTGGAACATATTGAAATTTGTCTCTCCTAAAGATAATCCATTAGTTGTTAAAACTATTACTCCTCCAACAAATAACATTATATTTAGGGCTATTACTGATATACCACCGATTGCAGCAACTTTTGCAACTCCTTTAATACCCTTAATTCCGATATAAGTTGCAAAAACCATAAATACAATACCTATAATTCCGAAGAACTGAGATGCTCTTAATCCTGTCCATGCCATTACGTTAGCATCAGTGAAAACGTTCTTACCAAAAAGTCCAAAAGATAATGGAATCCACATGTTAGTTGCTTTTCCTACCATCCACACTACATATGATATCCACCACATGAAAATTCCTGTAAATGCCCATTTTATACCTACAGACTTTTCCATCCATGTATAAATTCCACCATGAGAATCTTTAAATGCCTGTGCCATTTCTGCTATCATTAGAGAAAATGGAATAAAATAAAGTAATGCTGCTAATACGAAGTATGGTATTGCTGAATACCCCATATTAAAGTAAGATAATGGAATATTTGCAAATCCATAAACTGATGTGAAAATCATTAGGGCTAATGCCATTAAGCCCATTTTGTTCTGATCGGTATTTTGATGCCCGCTCATAAAAACCTCCTAAATTTTTTAATTTGTTTATATTTAATATTTTATCATATTTTAAAAAAAATGTAAGTCCCTTTTAAGAAAAAAGTATATTATTTTTACACACTTCATGTTGTTTCAATACACTTTTATGAAAATTGTGTTGTCATTCAGTAAAAAATGAAAATAATAACATCATTTTAACAATTGTTTTCTATTATGATAAAAAAATAAGGAAGATTTTTCTATCTCCCTTACTCTTATACTAGCTAATTCTATTTTTTCCTATCTACATTTTTATTTGCTTATTTATTATTTTAAACCCACTCTTCGCTTATAATATTTCCTTTTATTCCTACAACTATAACTTTAAGAGGAATTTTTCTTTTTGATTTAGCCACTGCTTGTTTAGCAATTGCTAAAAGTCCACCACAACAAGGTACTTCCATAATCATGCATGTTATTGTATTAAGACTATTATTTTCAATCATAGATACCAATTTTTCTATATATATATCTTGTCCATTATCAAGTTTAGGGCAGGCTATAGCTAAGCTCTTATTTTTTAGATGCTTTGAATGAAAGTCTCCAACAGCAAAAGCTGTACAGTCTGCTGCAAGTAATAAATCTGAATTTTTAAAATATGGAGCTTGTGGTGAAACTAAATGAAGTTGAACAGGCCATTGAGTAAGTTGTGAATCTACTTCCCCTACCGACTTTTCATTTTGCTTTGCTTCAAAACTTACTATTTTAGATCCTGGACATCCTCCTGAATGGCTATGTTTAGCTACTTCTTCTACTTTTTGACTTTCTTCTAAAGGATTTTTAATTCCAAATTCTTTTAATGTCTCTAATGCTATTTTATAGAAGTCCATTGCATTATGCTCATATAGATGAGAAATATGAGCTTTTATTGTATTTTCTCCAGCTGGTATAATATTATCTATCATTACCTTTCTTTCATCATAATCATCAACTTCTCTCTTCTCAATTACCATTGCCCCCTCTGGACAATGACCTAAACACGCCCCTAAACCATCACAATATAAATCACTTATAAGTCTGGCTTTTCCATCTATTATTTGTAAAGCACCTTCATGACAGTTAGGTACACATAGCCCACACCCTGTACATTTCTTTTCATCTATTACTACTATATCTCTTTTCATTTACAACACCTCATTAATTTATTATTTTCCTCTTTATGATATAATTCTATCATCATATTAATTAAATTAATGTGACTTTTGCAACTTTTTTTATTTATATTTCTCCTAATTCTTCTTTTAATAATTTTTTATCATAAGCATTAAAAAATGGATAAAATATTAAGCCTACTAAAAAAATATTAAATACACAAAGAATTAAAGCCCTTACATCACCATTAGTTGATAAAAAAGCTCCAATAGGTGCTGGGAATGTCCAAGGAACTAATATTGCAGGTCTCGAAACAAGATTCATATACATTGCAATATATGTTGTCATAGTTACTGTTATTGGTCCTAATATAAAAGGTATTACTAAATAGGGATTTAACATAATAGGAGCTCCAAAAATTACAGGCTCATTAATATTAAATATACTGGGAATAAGTGCTGTCTTTCCTATAGCTTTTAGATGAGATGATTTTGCTCTAAACAACATTAAAAATACTAATCCCATTGTACAACCTGAACCACCTATCCAAATAAACCAATGATAAAAAGGTTCTGGTGCTATATTAGGAAGAATTGTTGCTCCATCTGCCATAGCTCTTGCATTTTGATCTAAAAGTTCTAACCATAAGGGTCTTACTAAAGGACCTATAATTGAATCTCCATGTAATCCTGCTGACCAAAGCAAGCATATAAAAAATACAACTAAAATTGCTCCAAAGGGTCCATTCAAAAATACTCCTAATGGTTGAAAAATTTTATATACAATCCCGTGAAGATCAACTTTAAAAAATATAGTGACAGTAGATATTATAAAGACTACGGCTAAAGTTGGAAAGAGAGCTAAAAATGATCTACTTATAGCTTCTGGAACCCCTTCTGGCATCTTTATTACCAAGTTATTCTTCATAAAAAATTTTAAAGTTTCAACAGAAAATATAGCTACTATGAAACCTCCAAATAGACCTTGAGCTCCCAAATACTTCATTGGTAATACATACCCTAGTGTTTCTGGGTTATCACCTATAGTTTGAGCAACTTTAGGGATAATAGTTAGAAAAAAACCTACAAGGGATAGAGTTCCTCCACTAACACCATCTAATTTATAATACTTTGCTAGATTATACCCAGTATTATAAATTGCAAAAACAGTTAATAGTCCCATTGTTAATCTAAAGGGCAATAAAATTGTAGTGGTATTTTTTGAAATCCATCTAAAGAATTCTATACTTTCCTTCCAACTTTGAGGTACAGGAGGAAATGCAATTATTAAGAAAAGACTTCCTATTATAGTTAAGGGAATTACTGATGCCATTCCATCTCTTATAGCTTTCATATGTGGTTGATTTGCAACTTTAGACATTGGTCCAGCTAAAAATATTTCTATTTTATCAAAAAAACTCATTAAACACCTCTTTTATAAAAAATAATAGCACTATAGCTAATATAACTTATTTAAATTGCGGTAAATAACTTTTATTTTCTTTTAATATTCTATCTAGAATCTCTTTTGCTTTACTCCCTGATTCAACTAAAGGATTTATCGTTAAAGCTTGAAGAGCTATTCCATAATCACCTGTTAATGCTGCTTGAATTGCTATTTGCTCGTAAGTTTTTAAAGTTTGAAGCTCCCCTTCAGCACTTAGTGGTAATCTTCCTACTGTTAAAGGGATTGCTCCTGCTGAAGATATTATACATGTTGTTTCGATAGATGCATTATCAGGTAAACATTTGATAGTACCTTTATTTAAGACATTTACAACCATAGGAATTCTTAGATCATTATATAGGGAATTTATAAGTTCACATGCTGCTTCTGAATAATAAGCTCCCCCTCTTTGTTCTAATTGTTTAGGTTTTTCTTTTAATTTAGGATCTTTATAAAGTTCAAAAAGCTCATGCTCAACTTTTTTAACAGTTTCTGCTCTAGTACCATTATTTTCATAGTCTTTAATTTGCTTTCTTAGCATATCCCCTGTTAGATAATAATATTTATGATAAGGACAAGGCATTAATCCTATTTTTTCAATCTGTTCCTCTATCCAAGGTATGTCTGTTATATTTTTAGGATTAAACTTTTCTGACTTCATTAATTTAGGCATTAACTCTGGAAGTACATCTTTTCCTTTATAGTAAACATGTTTTCCAAATACATAATGGTTTATACCTGTTGCATGAAATAAAAAATCTCCTTTTTTTACTCCTAAAACTTCAGCTATTGCCATTTCCATCCCTACAGGAACATTACAAAGTCCTATAGATTTTATTTTTGTATGGTTTAAAATTACTTCTGTTATAATTCCACTTGGATTAGTAAAATTAATTAGCCATGCTTCTGGACAAATCTCTTCCATATCTTTACATATATCTAATATTACTGGAATTGTTCTCATTGCTTTTGCAAATCCTCCTGCTCCATTTGTTTCCTGCCCCATCATCCCCATAGATAATGGAATTCTTTCATCTCTTATTCTTGCCTCTAAAAGTCCAACTCTAAATTGAGTTGTAACAAAATCTGCATCTTTTAATGCTTTTTTTCTATTTAAAGTAAGAGTTACTTTCCAATCAAGACCAGCTTTTTCTACCATTCTTTTTGCTAAATTTCCAACAATTTCAAGTTTTTCTTTTCCCTCTTCTATATCTACAAGACATATCTCTCTTATTGGAAGAGTTGATGCTCTTTTTATAAAACCTTCTATTATTTCTGGAGTATAACTACTACCTCCACCAATTGTCACAATTTTAAGTCTCTTCTTTTTCATATTTTATTACTCCCCCTTAAAATAGATTTTTTCTTGTAGACTTATTCCATTATTAGTACTTTATTTATGTTGAATCTATCTATTTTCTCTCTCTCATTTAAAGGGTATCCAATAGGAACTATTGAAAAAGGAATCTTTTCATGTGAAAGATTCAATATTTTTCTTACTGACTCCATTCTATCAAGTTCAGGTGAAAGTCCGATCCAAACTCCCCCAAGACCCTCTTCTACACTTTGAAGAAGAATATTTTCAGTAGCTGCCGCTAAATCTTGTTCTATATTTTGAGGATATTTTTTACCATAAGTAGTTGCCATTACAACTATAGCCAAAGGTGCTAAAGCTAAAGGGGTAGCAAAAGGACTTATCATTGAAAGTTTGTTCAAATAATCTTTATTTTTTATGACAACAAACTCCCAACTTTGTTGATTCCCAGCAGTTGGAGCTGACATTGCCGCTCTTAAAATATTTTCAATTTTTTCCTCTTCAACTTTTTGCTCTTTATACTCTCTTACACTTCTTCTTTTAAAAATACTGTTTTCTAAAAGTGATTTATTGTGTTCTATCTCCCCAATATCATAAGTCTCAACTGGAAGCTCTACCTCTTTATATTGTGCTAAACGAGGATAATACTCTAAAAAATGAGGAGTTTTTAAGTGACTTTTGAAAGCATCTTTGTTTTTCCATAGTTCTACAATATAAAAAAAGTTAGTTTTATCAGTCTCAACAAAGTTATATTCTATACATCCACTTTCCTTTCTACTTTCCTTTATTAAATGGTTTAACTCTTTAAAAAAATCTTCTTTTGTATCTTGTTTTAACTTTATTGGTACTATAACCCTTTTCATAATTAAACTCTCCCCCTTTCATTTAATGATTTCCTTAAGAGTATACAACATATTTTTATATTTTCCTTTTACTTTTTTATTAAAAACAGTCCATTATGTTCTTAATCGAAATATAAAATAATTTTTATCACTATTTTTAATGGTTAGTTTTTAAAATGTATAAGGGGTGCATTAACCCAGTAGGAACAAAAAATTCCTCACCTATAAGAATAAAACCTAACTTTTTTAAGAGTTTTGCCGATCTAATATTTTTAGGATTATGCCCTGCAAATATTGCTTTACTTTTTAAACTATTAAATGAATAATCAATTATTTTTAACGCTGCTTCCTCCGCTAATCCTTTTCCCCAAAATTCTGGTAAAAAATGAAATCCCATTTCATATAAATT
>CAMTJB010000080.1 GCA_947072715.1 uncultured Fusobacteriaceae bacterium
TATCTTTTTCTTGATACCAACCTGTAACTTGATCCCCTTGAGCTGAGAACATTGTAGGGCTAATATCGTAAAGATTTAAATTTCCTATAACATTGTAAGCATTTCCTTTGGCATCGTCAGAAGTTTCTTTTATCTTATTAAAGGAGATACCTCCGTCATAAGAGAGATAATTTCCACCTCCATTAGATCCTGTTGTTTCACTCGCCTCTACCACAACATACGAATCTTCCGTAGCTTTTAAAGTTACTGTACCACCTTTCATTTCATAATCTTTTATATCTTGAGTATCTTTTATATTTGTTAGACCTACTCCTATGTGGTCATTTAACCAAGCATTGGTTCTTAATCCATAAGTAGAATTTTCATCATAATCTGCTCCAGTTGGTAAATATTCATAATCAATAACTAAATACGAATAATCATCTCCACCTGTATTATTATGAATAATGTCACTTGAATTATTATCACGTGATATTGTGTTTAGAGGCCTATTTAAAATAACTCTTCCTTGATATGAATCAAATTCATAATCTCTTCCCTCTTGTAACGGAGTTAAACTTTTAGTTAGATTTGTGTTTTTATCTACAACTTTAATTGAGACTTTTTCACTTCCTAGAACTACATCTCCATATTTAAGAAAATAAAGACTTCCTCCAGTTCCTAAAAATTCTTCATGAGAATAAAGTGAATTAACATCTGATACAAAGCCTGTTAAACTTACTTTATCATCTCCAAACTTTGTAGTTTCATCTGTACGATAAATACCTTTTCCTCCATAAAAACTTCTATTATATTGCATAAATTTGGTTCCCGTTAATCCAGTATTATAATTCCCCCATAAAAATTGAGACTTTGAATATTCAGCTTTAAGATAAAATTTACTTTGAGTGTTAACATCTCTATAGATATATGATTCATCTCCATAAGTTGGATAATATATCTCATCAAAATTCTCTACTCTATCAAATATTGTTTTATTATCTCTATCATTTAAATTATCAAAAAGCTTGTCATACTCTGTCTGTTGGGTATTTATCTGGGCTGTTACTCTAAATTTATCATTAAACTTTGTTTTGTTATATAGAGCCAATCTCGCTTCATTATAAATAGAAGAATCCTTATAAGCATCAGCATCACCAAGAGTCTCTCTATTTCCACTTACATGATTATCTCCAATAAGAAAGTCTGCAATCCCTGTAGTAAATGAATATTTTTCAGGAACAGTAGCTTTTAAAACATACTCTTCCTCTCTATCATCTTTATAAACTAATTTTACAGGAATATCGTAATCTCCACTGGGAAGATATTCAAGAACAAGAAGTTTATTTTCATCAAGATCGTACTCCTCTCCCCTAACAACAACCTTATCTAAATCTTTAAAATTTGTACCTGCAATTTTCACCATTCCAAAATTAAGTGGAATATTTTGTACTAATAAATTAGCTTCTCCCATATTTTTTTCTTCTGCGTAGAAGTTTTTCTGAAAATCATTAAAATCTGGAATAATCTTACGAGAAACAACATTAATTACTCCTGTATTAGTTGAATCTCTATTGTTATTTTTATCGTATACTTTTAATTTATAAATTAATTGATCTCCATTTCTATAATTTCTTTTTAACTCTGTTACTCCATCCCACTCTACTGAAAAATCTCCAGAACTTGGAGTTCCTTCTATTACCTTTAATGGTTGGGAAAGGACTCCTCCTTTCCCATCATATATTGAAAGTTCATACTTACTAATATAATAACTATAGTTTGTTTTAATATTAAAGTTTATTGTTTCTGCTATCTTTCCATTTTTAACAATAACTTCCTCTGAACTTGTTACCTTTAATTCAGGAGTAACCTCAGCAAAGCTTTCTGTCACCCAAATTGATCCACTATCTAAATAAATTCTACTTGGGTCTTGGTAACTACTGATATTTTTGCTTTTTTTATTATAATCTCTAGTTTTTAAAGGGATTGCACTAGGTTTAATCTCCTCATTATTTGCAAAAGAAAGTGTTGCTAAATGAATAAACACAGCGTATACTAAGCGATTTCTCTTAAGCAATTTACTCACTCTCCTTCACAGTTTTTTCTTGAACACTAAAGTTAAATTGATTCAATACTTTACTAGATACTCTTTTTAAATAAGGATTCTCCGAAGTTACTTTCATTCCTTTTGGAAGAGAGTTCTCATCAACTTTAATTAGAAGATTTTCACCTTTTCTATTAAGAATCCATTGATCTGGAATATGATATCTACCATATGCATCAGTTTCTACAATTATTCCATCTGCATTAAAGACTCTTACCCCAGGTATTCCATTTTCATAAAAAGCATTATTATTAATAATTAATTCATGAATATATACACCTTTAGAAGTTTCATCATTATATATGTTTTGCTTAAGACTTATTACTTGAGAATTCATACCACTTTTAACATCAGATGTAGAATTTGAAATATATTCTCCCCTGTCATTAATTATGATATTTGTTCCTTCTGATGTTGTAAATTTTAAAGATGTAAACTCATCAGAGGTTGACTTATATCTAATAATAACTTCATTATCTTTATTTTTAACTCTACTATCTATACCTTTAATCTTTTTAATATATAAGCCTTTATCATTAATAATTTCATTATCAGATAATTTCTTATCTTTTTTATTCAATGTAACAACAGCTGATTTAGGTATATATCTCTCTTTATTAATATTTATTTTTACTAAAACATCTTCTGCTTCTGGATTATTCTGGTAATCATCTCCATTTAAATCATGGAATACTTTTCCAATTATTGATGCAGTGTCAAATAGAGGGTCTGCCGTTACTTCAACTGTAGCTTTAGCTGTGTTTGAGACTGTTAAACCATTTGCCGTGGCATAAGCTCTATTTTCATATTTCCCAATAGTAACACCTATTGAAGGTTTTAATAAATATCTTACACTAAAACTTTCTTTTGCTTTTATTGTAATAGGCTCAAAATTAAGATTTTTTCCTACTAAAACTGGAGATGTTGAATAATTCTTATACGCCTTTCCATTACTATCAAAGAAAGTAACATATGCTGATTTTTTAAGATATTTAAATCCTGCTGGAGTTCTATCTACTAAAATTATATTTTCGTATGTAACCTCTGTTTGATTTTTAACAATAACTTCATACTCTACTGCATCTCCAGGTTTAACACTGTCTTTAAATGCTTTTTTATAAATAACTAGTTGTCCACGAGAGTCTTTAATTTTATTTTCAACAGTTGAACTTGCAAGATTTCCAAACTTATCTCTTACTGTTGCAGTATTTGAAATCGTTCCAAATGCTGTTTTATTTAAAGTTCCAGTAATTGTAAATATTAGGGTATTTTTCCTATTATTTTCTAGTATAACTAAACTATTTATGTCTTGATTATCTTTTATAGGAATATTTGGATTAAGAATATCGCCTTTTTCTTTATATGAAATCGTCCATGAAGCAAAAGCTTTTTCTCCACTCTCTGCTATTATTTTAGAAAGTTCATCTTTAAATGCTAAGTCAATACCATTTCCAGGTCCAATATTTTCTAAAGTAATTGTATAAATAATAGTATCCTCTACTCCTAAAGAATTTGTTATAACTTGTGATGCCTTTTTTACTGTTATATTAGGTTTAGAAGGATTAAATTCAACATAGTTTGACGCCAAATTATTAGCTTGGTTAGCTGGATCATTTAAATTTGAATTAAGTTTTATATTTCCAATCATTTCAGATGCTACCTTTGCTTTTACTCTAATTACTACAGTTGCATTTCCTTCTAAAAAAAGGCTTTGATCTAAATCTTCATTTGATTGTAAAAATATATTATTTATTAAACCAGTGTTACTAATAATTTCATATTTCCACTCTGTAAATATCTTATTGTTAGTTCCATCTATATAATTAGACATTGAGTTTTTTATTAAATGTGCAAGTTCTATATTTAGAGCTGGTGTATCACTTAGATTTTTAACAATAATATCATATTGAATCCAATCATCAGGATTATATATATTATTACTTTGTTCCATATGAATATCCAGCATATATGGTTTAGATTTTATACTAGCTTCCCTTACTACAGTTGCACTTTGCCCATTTCCTCTTGGGATTGTTGCTGTTGAGGTATTAATAATCTCTCCAGTAGCTTCACCACTTGTAGTCCCAACTATTGTAAAAATAATCTCATCTTTAGAACCAAGGTCAATCATAGTATCTATGTTTTCATTATCCTTTGGTTGAGAATAAACTGTTGTAAATGGATTAGTTGCAGTAAAAGTTGTTTTCCATGATATAAAAGCTAACACATCAATATCCAAGTAATTTTTAACTTTAATATCTCTTATATAATCAGTTAAATTAATTCCACTAATATTACTAGAAGTATCATTTTTTAAAGATATCTTATAAGTAACTGGTTTCCCTGGAATGTATTCACTTTCTATAACCTCTTTAGTAAAAGATAAAGTTGGAATTATTGGTTGAGTTACAACTGTGTTACTATTAACTGGACTATTTTTAAAATTAAGCAATGCTGTGTTTTCAATAGTTCCTACTAAATTTCCTGCAATATTCCCTTCTAATATATATTCTACTTCTGTATTTGGTGCTAAATCAAAAGTTTCATTTAAATCATTCTTAGCATCGTATAAAAAAGCTTTTCCTTTTGCATTTACTCCACCAAGAATCTTAGATTCGATCTCATTCAAATTATCTTGCAAATTAATATCATTAGCCCAGTTTTTACTAGTATTTTTTACTTTTATTGTATAAACCAGCTTATCTCCTGGGGTATATTCACTTGCATTAACTGCTTTCGTAATTAAAATATTACTACTAGGAACATTTTCTGCCTCTATATCTATAGAGGAATCATTTTGTACAGAGTTATAGCTAATTTCTGCCTTATTTGTTATCTTTCCTAAAACATTATCATTTAATATCCCTGCTATTTCTATCTCTATTGTTTCCCCTGGATAAATATTTAAATTAGCCGAATATCCATTGGACAAATCTTCATTTTTAATTGAACTATTAGTTGGTATTTTTCTACTTTTTATAGTCCAACTCTTAAAAGCTTTATCTTTAAAATCACTATTAGAAACCTCTGTTAATATCCCTTTTATATCATCGCTTATAGATACATCCTTTGCAAATCCTGCTCCTTTATTTAATATTTGTAACTTATAAATCATCGTATCTCCAATATTATAAGTAGGTGAATTTACTGTTTTTAATATCTCTACCTCCCCTATAGATGGAATAATATTTGCACTAACGGCTTTATCAATTGTTGCATCATATGTCCAGTATGCTGTATTTATAATTTCTCCAACTGATGTACTAGATGTTGTTCCAGTTATCGTTATAAGTACAGAACTTAACTTCCCAATATCAATAGTTGCATTTATATCTCCACCTGTTGGTATTGACTTTATATCACTATTAGTTGAATCTCCATTGACCATTGAAGATATTGTCCATTTTGTAAATGTTGGTTTCTGAGTCCCATCTACTGAAGTAGATAATATTTTACTAATTTCATCTTTTATTTTAAAATTATTTATTACATTGTTAGATTTATTCTCAATTAATATATTAAAACTAACATCAGAACCTGGAGTATAATCTTTACTCGAAGTTGTTTTTGTCACTTTAATATCATTTGGACTAACTTTTTTTAATGTAGAAGTAACAGGATAGTTATTAGTTGTTTGATTATATACTCCTTTTGCAGT
>CAMTJB010000081.1 GCA_947072715.1 uncultured Fusobacteriaceae bacterium
AATAAATAAAATGGTATTCCCACTAATAATCCTCCAAATCCATATATTAAATCTTTTAAGCTAGAATTAGAAACTAACCATAAACTAGCAGCTATTGCTATTAAAGGTATAATTGGTCCACCTGGAATTACAAATTTACTAGGTGTTTTTATTTTCTTTCTAAATACTAAAACTGCAATACAAGTTGGAATATATTGTGCAAATCTAGCTAGTACACTAAGTGCTGCTAACTTTTCAAAACTCCCAGAAAGTGCAAAAATTAAAGTGACAATAGTAGTCAAGATTATTGCAGCACCTGGTGTTCCATGTTTATTTATTTTACCTAACTGGACTGGAACCATACCGTTATCAGCAAGTGCACTAAGAGATCTAGGAGAAGCAAAAGAATTTGCTATATTTATCCCACCAATTGAAATTAAAGACCCAATGGTTATCAATGCAAATCCTGGTTTACCTAAAAATACTTTTGCTGCTTCTGCAAGTGGAGCTGATGTATTTACTATGTTAGGCCCTAATATTCCTATTGTAACTGCTAGAATTGAAAAATATATAAGAGCAACTATAGCAACTCCCACGACTAAACCTTTGGGTAAATTCTCTTCTGGATTTTCCATATCTTCTGCTGCCACTGGTACTGATTCAAAACCACTAAAAGCATATAAAAGTAAAACTACAGCACTTGCAAAACTGCCTTCTGTATAAATACCCTCTGGAAAAATAGGTGTATAATTAGAAAATTTAACAAAAAATGCTCCAATTACTACAAATAGTGCCAATGGAATTAATTTTGAAAAAGTTATAATATTATTTAAAATTTTTGATATTTCAACTCCAAAATAATTTACAGCACCTAATCCTATAATTATAAAAGTTACTGTTAAATTCCTAATAGTTGTATTCAAAAATATATGAAAAGTACTTCCTAAGACTGTAACAAAAGCAACTGCTAATGCTGACCAAGCAATTGTACTAACCACATACCTCATAAATCCTACTTCAAATCCTACAAATTCACCAAAAGCTTCCTTGGCATAAATATATGCTCCACCATTTGCTTTAAATCTTCCTGCTGCTTCTGCAAAACAAAATGCTAAACTTAAAACTAATAACATATTAAAAATGATTACTCCTAAACTTGCTGACCCAATTATTATATATGCTTTTTTAGGTAAAAGAAATATTCCCGCACCCACAATACTATTAATTGCATATAACACTATGGTCATATACCCAAATTTGCTACTTGTACTACTTTTCTTACTCATCATTCTCTCCTATTTTATTATTTATAACATTTTTTAGTTACTTTATTATTCTTTTTTCTTTCTATTATAACACATGTTCTAAAAATTTAAGAACAATTTAAAAAACTAGCTCATAAAGTCAGTTTCCCTTCTTTAAAAGCTAGTTCTAAATCATAAAAATACTTAATAACAAATAATTATTTTTATAATATTAATAAACTAATAGCCATTACTATCATTCCAGAAATCACTCCATAGATAACATAGTGATGTTCACCATATTTTTCTGCTGTGGGTAAAATTTCATCTAGAGATATAAAGACCATAATTCCAGCAACTGCAGAGAATATAACTCCAAATACAACTTCATTCAAATATGAATTTAAAAAGAAATATGCTAATAAAGCACCTATTGGTGCACAAATAGCTGTGAATAATGAATAAAGAACAGCTTTCTTTTTATCTCCTGTTGCAAAATAAATTGGGATTGCAATGGCCATACCAACTGTTACATTATGAATTCCGATTGCAACTGCTACTGAAATTCCCATTGTTGGGTCTTTAAGTGCTGACATAAAAGTTGATATTCCTTCTGGAAAATTATGAATACCTATTGTAAGAGCTGAGAATATTCCCATTCTATAAAGACATTTCATAGCATGTTCTCTATCATGCTCTCCCATATCATGAATATCTTTCTTATAATCTATATGTTCTCCCTCTTCCATGTGAGGCAATATTTTATCTAAGAGAGCTATCAGTAACATTCCAGAAAAAAAACCAATAACAGCTATAAGATCTCCATTTTCTCCCAATCCTACCTCTAAACTTTCTCTAGCTTCCCCTAATATTTCAACAAAAGATAAATAAAGCATTATTCCTCCAGAAAATCCTAATGCCATTGATAAAAATTTTGTGTTTGTTCTTTTGGTAGATATTCCTATAAAACTTCCTATTACAGTAGCTAAAGCAGAAAGAAGTGTTAGTGAAAAAGCAAATATTACATTAGTCATTTTTTAAATCTCCTTTTTTAATTTTTATTTTCGGCAAAACCAATATTACTCCATTTAAAATAAATGCCCCTATTAGCACATAATTAGAATATTCTCCTCCGTAAACTTTTCCTATAAATGCTAAAATCCCTCCAAATAAAATAGCTGTAATTGTGAATTTTTTTTCTCCTCTATATCCTAAAAGTCCAAAAATACAAGGAACTATTAATGCTCCCGAATAAACAGTAAGTGCTAAAAGCAAAGAACTTAAAATAAATTTTAATTTTATAGCCACTAAAATACTAAAACTTCCCAATAGAGCTATAAATATTCTAGTTAACATTATAGATTTTTTATCTCTTAAATCTTTAGTAAATACCTGAGCTAAAATTGAAGAAGACGTTAATAAACTAGTATCTGCTGATGAAATTACTGCAGATAGTAATCCAAAGTATAAAATAAGACTGATACCCGATGGAAGAGATTTTGCTGCCATGTGTAAAAGTGGGGATTGAGTTCCTATATTTAAATTGGGATAGGAATGAAATGCTTCTATTCCAATACTAGCTAGTATAAATGAAAGAGGAATTAATATAGCAATTGTTAGTCCTATAGATTTTCGTATGGTTCTCTCATCTTTCGCACAAAAAATTCTGGAGTATATGTCTGGTCCAACTAAAAAAGTTGAAGAATATGTTAGTATTAATACCAATAAATCAACATATTTAAAATTTTCATTTATAAGTTGTGGTGCTTCATATGTTAAACTTTTCATGGAAGAAAAAACATAGCAAATCACTATACCAAAAATAATAAAAATTAATTGGATACAGTCCGTTTTTATTATTGATAGTTGTCCTCCCAATATAGTATAAACTATAAAAACAATTCCACTCATTATAACTGCTACTGAATAATTTATTTCAGTAAAAATTCCAATTATTTGTGCAGCACCAATTATTTGTGCTGCTACAATTCCTATCCACGCAATAGATATAATTATTGAGGATAATATTTTTACTTCGTATCCATAAAAACTTTCCAATAATTCAGGAAGGTTATAACCATTAAAGTTTCTAAAATACTTTAACATGGGAAAAAGAAATAGTAATCCCAATGCTCCACAAAGCATAAACCATGCTCCTGCCCATCCTTTTGTATAAGACATAGCCACACTTCCCAAAATAGCTGAACTCCCTAAAATAGAAGCTAAGAGACTCCCGGTAACCTGCCATACCCCAGCTTTTTTATTAGCTATAAAAAAATCTGAACTCCCTTTTATTTTTTTATAGGAACTATATCCTATAAATAACACTATAATAAAATATATATTCAATAGTAATTTATTCATTTTTCTCCCTCATTTTTATTTTACTCTTTAGCATCATAACATATTCTTTTTAATTTTGTCAACGAAAAACTTTGATTGACAAAACAAAAAAGGCCGTTTTTTTTTTTAAGCCTTTTTTGTTTTGTTATCATCTTTTATTTTTATAATAAATTTTTTATTCTCTTTATTCCCTCTAAAATATCACTACTATCCTTTACTAAAGATAATCTAATATATCCTTCCATTCCAAATGCTATACCTGGAATAACTGCCACCCTTTGTTCTCTAAGTAATTTTAATGAAAAATTGTAACTATCTGTTATTCCTAACTCTTTAAGAGAAACAAATATATATATTGCTCCTTTAGGCTTTATAGGGTTTAATCCTATATCTTTTAAAGCTTTATACGCTACATTAGCTCTCTCTTCATATATTGCTACATTTTCTTTTATATCTTTACACTTCTTTAGAGCTACTAATGCTCCTATCTGAGATATAATTGAAGGAGAAGTCACTGTATATTGGTGAATTTTTAAAAGTTCTTTTCTTAGTTTTTGACATGATATAATATAGCCTATTCTCCACCCTGTCAAGGAATGTGATTTTGAAAATCCATTTACAACTACCACATTTTCTTTATATTTATCACTTAAGAAACTATTATATTTCTCTTTGTATACTAACTCACTATATACTTCATCACTAATTATATAGAGGTTATTTACCTTGGCAAATTCTAGAATTTCATCTCTGTTTTCTTTTGAAATTATAACTCCAGATGGGTTAGAGGGATAATTTAGAATTATTGCTCTTGTTTTATCACTCATATTTTCTTTTATTTTTTTTACTGTTAGCTGATAATCCTCCATAGATGTATCTATTTTTACTAATTTTGCACCTCTTAATTCTATCAATGGCTCGTAGCCAGGATAAATTGGTAGTGGACAAATAACCTCATCTCCATTTTGAATTAAAGTAGCAATAGCCGTGGATAATCCTTCTGTTGAGCCCACTGTTATTATTATTTCATCTGTATTATAATTAACATTATATTTTTCCCTGCAAAATTTTACTATCTCTTCCCTTAATTCTAATTCTCCACCTAACTCAGGATAACCTAATTTTTTATTTTTCATATATTCTATAGTTTCATCTATAATTATTTTAGGTTGTGGTAAATCTGGTTCACCTATCGTTAAATTTATCAATGGAATATCAGAATCACTATTATATTTCGAACTTTCTTCAAAAAATTTCCTTATAATTGAAACTTCTATTTTTTTTAAATTTGGATTTACTGCTAACATAAATTCAACCACCTTATAATTTATATTTTTCTTAAATCTTCCACTAATTCAGTTTTTTCCTCTGTTTTTGAATCTTTATTTTTTACTATTCTAGCTGGATTTCCTGCAACTACAACACCACTTGGCACATCAGTTAATACAATTGCTCCTGCTGCAACCACAGAACCTTTTCCTATTCTTACTCCTTCAATAACTACTGCATTAGCACCTATCAATACATCATCCTCAACTATTACAGGTGATGCACTAGGCGGTTCTACCACACCAGCTAGGACAGTTCCAGCTCCTATATGGCAATTATTACCTACTACAGCTCTCCCACCTAAAATAGCTCCCATATCTATCATGGTTCCCGAACCTATTTTAGCACCTATATTTATTATTGCACCCATCATAATAACTGCATTATCTCCTATTTCAACCATATCTCTTATTACTGCACCTGGTTCTATTCTTGCATTTATACCAGTTTTATTCAACATGGGAATAGCTGAATTTCTTCTATCATTTTCTATATAATAATCCGTTACCTTCTCTATATTTAGCTCTAGAAACTTTTCTATAATTGAAAATTCACCTATCAATACATATGAATTGCAGCTTCCAAATATTTTTACACCCTCTAATTCTTTACATTTAACATCTATATCTCCATTTAAGTATACTTTTACAGGAGTAATCTTTTTAGATTCTCTTATATATTTTATTATTTCTTGACCATGATTTATCATATCTGACATTTCTTTCCTCCAAATTATTATATTAGTTTAGCCAATTGTAATACTAAAAAAAATTAGTAAAACAAAGGCTTTTTGTTGATT
>CAMTJB010000082.1 GCA_947072715.1 uncultured Fusobacteriaceae bacterium
GACATTATCATTTTTTATTCACAAAAAATAATTATTTTTATAAAAAAAAATTGACATATGAGTGACAAACATAGTATACTCTTAAAAATGATTTTATAAAATAAATTATTAAATATATTTTAATATATATAATGTATTGTTTGTTGTTGTTTTTATAAATTACAAATTTGAAAAACTGGGGGGCTTTTTATGAAAAAAATTATATTAGCAGTATTTATGTTATTATTTTCTATTTTTAGTTTTGGAAAAGAAGAGTACCATATCGGTGTGGTAACAGGAACAGTATCACAATCAGAAGATGGTCTTAGAGCAGCAGAAGAATTAATAAAAATTTATGGGGAGTCTGGAAGTAAAAATGGAAAAATAGTTCATGTTACTTATCCAGATAATTTTATGCAAGAAATGGAGACAACTATTTCTCAAATTTCAGGACTTGCAAATGATCCTAAAATGAAAGCTATAGTAGTAGTAGAAGCAATTCCAGGTACTGTTGAAGCTTTTAGAAAAGTGAGAGAGAAAAGAGAAGATATTCTTTTAATTGCCAATTCTCCCCATGAAGATCCAGAGATGATAGCAGATGTTTCAGATTTAGTAACAAATCCAGATAATATTGCAAGGGGATATTTAATTGTTAAAGCTGCTCAAAAAATGGGAGCTAAAAAGTTTATGCACATATCTTTTCCTAGACACATGAGTTATGAACTTTTATCTAAAAGAAGAGATATAATGAAAGTAGCTGCAAAAGATTTAGGTATGGAATTTATTGATATGACTGTTCCTGACCCTGTAAGTGATGTGGGAGTGGCAGGAGCACAACAATTTATATTGGAGCAAGTTCCAACTTGGTTAAAAAAATATGGTAAAGAGACAGCTTTCTTTGCAACAAATGATGCTCAGACTGAACCATTATTAAAAAGAATAGCTGAGGAGGGTGGATATTTTGTAGAGGCAGACTTACCTTCACCTACAATGGGATATCCAGGAGCATTGGGAATAAAATTTACAGAGGATGAAAAGGGAAATTGGCCAAAAATATTAGCTAAAGTTGAAAAAAGTGTAATAGAAAAAGGTGGAAGTAAAAGAATGGGAACATGGGCTTATTCATATAATTTTGCTAGTAGTTTAGCTTTAGTTGATCAAGCTATAATGTCAATTGAAAAAGGAATAGATATTACAGATGCAAAAGCATTAATTGGTAATTTTGAGAAGCATACTCCAGGTGCAGGATGGAATAGTACAAAATATAGAGATGTTGATGGAATTGAAAAAGACAATTTTTTCTTAACTTATCAAGATACCTATGTATTGGGTCAGGGATATTTAAAAATGACAGAAGAAACTGTCCCTAAAAAATATTTTGATGTGAAATAATTACATATAATAAAAAAATATAGAAAATAGGGAGGGGAAATTCCCTCCCTGTTATTGTTAATTGTGGGAGGCTTAAAATGAATGAAATATTACTTAAAATTGAAGGACTTTCTAAATCATTCGGG
This sequence comes from uncultured Fusobacteriaceae bacterium, assembly GCA_947072715.1. The sequence goes on from CAMTJB010000082.1 coordinate 1,497, forward strand.
GATAATCAAGTATTAAAAAATATTAATTTAGACATAAAAAAAGGTGAAATTATTGGCTTGGTTGGAGAAAATGGAGCTGGAAAATCAACCTTAATGAAAGCTATATTTGGTATGCCTGTTATTCATGAAACAGGAGGGTACAAAGGGAAAATAATTTTTAATGGATTAGAGACAAATTTTAAAAATCCATTTGATGCCTTGGAAGTTGGAATTGGAATGGTTCATCAGGAATTTTCTTTAATACCAGGTTTTAATGCCAGTGAGAACATTTTATTAAATCGTGAAGAAACAAAAAAAAGTTATTTAGAAAATATTTTTGGAGAGAGGATTAGAAAGGTAAATTTTTCTGAAATGGATAAAATAGCAAAAGAAGCTATACTTCATTTAGGAGTAAAGATAGAAGAGAATACTTTAATAAGTGAAATGCCAGTAGCTCATAAACAGTTTACAGAAATAGCAAGAGAGATAGCTAGAACAAACACTAAATTGTTAGTTTTAGATGAACCTACAGCAGTACTTACTGAATCCGAAGCTGAAGTTCTTTTGGATACAATGAAAAAAATATCAAAAGAAGGGATAGCAATTCTTTTTATAACTCATAGATTAAATGAAATAATGACAGTTTGTGATAGAGTAGCAGTTTTACGTGACGGTGTCTTAATCAATGAGGTAGAAATAAAAAAAACAGATATAAATAAAATTACAGAATGGATGATTGGAAGAAAAATGGAGGAAACTTCTCAATACATAGCTGAGAATAAAAATAAAGAAATAATATTAGATATAAAAAATCTTTGGGTAGATATGCCTGGAGAATTTGTAAAAAATGTAGACTTAAAAATAAGAAAGGGAGAGATATTAGGAATAGGAGGGATGGCAGGGCAGGGAAAAATAGGTATAGCTAATGGGATAATGGGCCTTTATACAGCAGGAGGTAATATTAAGTTTAAAGGTCAAAATTTAAAAATAAACTCGCCTATTGATCCTTTGAAACAGGGCTTATTCTTTGTTTCAGAAGATAGAAAAGGTGTAGGGCTGTTATTAGAAAAGAGTATAGAAGAGAATATAGCCTATCCTTGTATGGAAATTCAAAATAAATTTTTTAAGAAAATATGTTTTGGAATGATAAATATTATGGATAGTGAAGCCATAACAAAAAATTCTCAAGAATATATAGATAAATTAGAAATAAAATGTGTTAATGGAAGACAACTAGTAAGTGAATTAAGTGGTGGAAATCAACAAAAAGTATGTTTGGCTAAAGCTTTTTCAATTAATCCAGAAATATTATTTGTTTCAGAACCAACTAGAGGAATAGATGTTGGAGCTAAAAAACTTGTGTTGGAAACTTTAAAAAAATTCAATAAAGAATCAGGAACTACAATAGTTATAACATCATCTGAAATAGAAGAATTAAGATCTCTTTGTGATAGAATAGCAATTGTAACAGAAGGAGAAATAGCTGGAATTTTAAAACCTACCGCTAATCTTATAGATTTTGGAAAAATGATGGTTGGAGTTTCAAAGGTGGTGGAAAATGACTAATATTAATAAATTTATAGAAAATACAGGTTGGCCAAGAATAATAATTGGATTATTTTTATTATCGTTATATATTATAGCTCCTTTTGTGGGAATAGATGTGAGGAATTCTTTTAATGATACCATAATTAGATTTGGAATGAATGCTATTTTAGTTTTATCTTTAGTTCCTATGATACAGTCAGGAACCGGACTGAATTTTGGTATGCCCTTAGGTGTTGAGGCTGGACTTTTAGGGGCTGTAATAAGTTTAGAAATGGGCTTAAAAGGACCGCTTGGATTTATAACAGCTATTCTTTTTTCTCTTCCTTTCTCAATAATTTTTGGATGGTCATATGGGAAAATATTGAATAAAGTGAAGGGTAGTGAGATGATGATAGCTACTTATATTGGATTTTCTTCTGTTGCTATTATGTGTATAATGTGGTTGGTGCTTCCTTTTAAAAGTCAAAATATGATATGGGCATATGGTGGGGAAGGACTTAGGACTACTATTTCTGTTGAGGAATACTGGCATAGAGTTTTTGAAAAAATGCTAGGACTTGAAAATACACAGTTTCCTATTGGAGAGATTATATTCTTTGGATTGCTATCTATATTAGTTTATATATTTTTTAAAACTAAAACTGGGTTAGCTATGAAATCAGTAGGATTAAACAATAAGTTTTCCAAGGCCACAGGAATTAATATTGATAAGATGAGAACAAAATCAGTTATTATGTCAACTGTTTTAGCGGGAATTGGAATTATTGTATATCAGCAAAGTTTTGGTTTTATACAACTATATTTGGCACCTTTTTATATGGCTTTTCCAGCTATTGCAGCAATTTTAATAGGAGGAGCTTCAGTTAAAAAAGTAACGATTATAAATGTTATGATAGGAACATTTCTTTTTCAGGGGATATTAACAATGACACCAACCGTTATAAATGGTCTTATTGAAGCAGATATGTCTGAAACTATTAGAATAATTGTTTCTAATGGTATGATATTATATGCTTTAACTAGAAAGGATGGTGTATAGGATGAATAAAATTAAAAAATTTATACTAAATAATGTGGTACCTATAATGATGATAATTATAATAATATTAACAATACCAGTATCAAAAATGTCAACATCATCACTTATCAGTGAAATGATAGATAGGATGTCTAGAAATTTATTTTTAGTTCTTTCATTGTTAATACCTATTATAGCTGGAATGGGACTTAATTTTGGGATAATATTGGGTGCTATGGGGGGACAAATAGCACTAATACTTATAACAGATTGGAATATAATAGGAGTACAAGGAGTTTTGTTAGCTATGATAATTTCAGTTCCATTAGCAGCTCTTTTAGGATTGTTGGGAGGAGTTGTTTTAAATAGAGCCAAGGGAAGAGAGATGATAACTTCTATGATATTAGGTCTTTTTATAAATGGTGTTTATCAGATGTTAGTTTTATATGGTATGGGAAAAATAATTCCAATTTCTAATAAACAAATAATATTATCTAGGGGTTATGGAATAAGGAATGCTATAGATTTAAAAGGAGTTAGAATGTCTATTGACCAAGCGTGGACATTAAATATAGGTAGCTATAATATACCTTTTCTTACAATATTTTTTCTTGTTCTTGTTTGTATTTTTATTGTATGGTTTAGGAAAACTAAATTGGGACAAGATATGAGGGCTATAGGACAAGATATGGAGGTTACTAAAGCTGCAGGAATAAATGTAAATAGAACTAGAATAATATCTATTGTAATTTCAACTGTATTGGCTGGAATTGGTCAGATTTTATATTTACAGAATGTTGGAACAATGAATACTTATAATTCTCATGAGCAGATAGGAATGTTTTCCATTGCTGCTTTATTAATAGGAGGAGCTACTGTTGTAAAGGCTACAATTCCTAATGCATTAACAGGAGTAATATTGTTTCATATGTTATTTATAATATCTCCAAGAGCAGGAAAAGAACTTATAGGATCAGCTCAAATAGGAGAATATTTTAGAGTATTTATTTCATATGGAATTATAGCTATTGCTCTTGTGCTACATCAGTGGAGACGAGATCAAGAAAAAATGGAAGATAGAAAAAAAATGTTAGAAAGACAACTTAATAAGAAGATAGAAGGTGCATTATGAAAAAAAGTATGAATATTAGTTTATTATTTTTATTTTTTTTATGTCTATCTATATATGGAAAACAACATAAAATATTTTTAGAGAATTTCACTATTGAATCAGTAAAAGCACCAAAAGAAATAATTGTTATTATAGATGATTCTCCTAAACTTATAAAAGTTAAATCGGGAAAAAAAGCAGTAACTTTTGTAAAGGGAAAAAATCATAAAATTGAGATAAACTATACTTATGAAAATGAAAAAAAAGTTAGAATAGCTGAATTTAGCACACCATTAAACAAAATAATAACTTTAGAATTAGGCTCCTTGGTTGGTGAAAAAGAAAAATGGATAAGAGAAGAGGTACCTGTAGCTGATGAAGTAGATAAACAATAAAAAAAATAACAAAAAAGATAAGAATTATTTTTTAATAAAATAATTCTTATCTTTTATTATTTAAAATTAAGACCTTTTACCAATCTAGCACTATTGTTACCAAATGTTCTAAGAGAGAGACT
>CAMTJB010000083.1 GCA_947072715.1 uncultured Fusobacteriaceae bacterium
AGTAGCAACATATGATTTGCAGCCAGAAATGTCTGCAAAAGAGTTAACAGAAAAAACAATAGAAGCAATAGAATCAGAAAAGTATGATGTAATAATAATGAATTATGCAAATCCTGATATGGTTGGACATACAGGGATTCTAGATGCAGCAGTAAAAGCAGTAAAAACAGTAGACCAATGCATGGCAAAAGTTGTTGAAAAAATGCTTGAAAAAAATGGAACAATTCTTATTACAGCGGATCATGGAAATGCTGAGCTAATGGAAGATCCTGAAACGCATGTTCCTTTCACAGCTCATACAACTAACAAAGTTCCTTTTGTATTAGTTTCAAAAGAGGCAAGAGGAAAAGAGGTAAATAATGGAAAGCTGGCAGATATAGCTCCTACTATGCTTGAAATTTTAAACATAAAAAAACCAGAAGAGATGGATGGAGTTTCTTTAATAAAAAAATAAATAAAAGTTATTAATATGTTAAGATATTTGTATAATAATTACAGATATCTTTTCAAGTTTTACAGATAAAGATAGAATAAAAAAAATTAAAGTTAGGAGAGTGTTAAGTATGAAAAACATGAAAAAAGTAATATTAGCTTTAGTAGCTTTATCTTTAATAGGGTGTGCAAACACAGGATCTGGAGCAGGAACAGGAGCAGCGGTAGGAGCAGTAGCAGGAGCAGGATTAGGGCAAGCTATAGGAAGAGATACACGTTCTACGCTAATTGGAGCAGGAGCAGGGGCAGCAACAGGAGCAGTAATAGGAGCTAGGCAAGATAGAAATCAGTAATTCCCATCATAGCCCATACAACTAACAAATTTTCTTTTGTATTAGTTTCAAAAGAGGCAAGTGGAAAAGAAGTAAATAATGGAAAGCAAGTAGATGTATGCTTGAAATTTTAAACATAAAAAAATCAGAAGAGATGAATAAAATTTCTTTAATAAAAAATAAATAAAAGTTGTTAATTTGAAAAGATATTTGTATAATAATTACAGATATCTTTTTAAATTTTATAGATAAAGATAGAATAAAAATTAAAGTTAGGAGAGTGTTAAGGATGAAAAACATGAAAAAAGTAATGTTAGCTTTAGTAGCTTTATCTTTAATAGGGTGTGCTAATGCAGGCTCTGGAGCAGTAGGTGGAACAACGTTAGGAGCAGCAGCAGGAGCAGGATTAGGACAAGCTATAGGAAGAGATACACGTTCTACGTTAATTGGAGCAGGAGCAGGGGCAGCAGCAGGAGCTTTAATAGGGACTATGCAAGATAGAAATTCAATAGAACAACAAAGATTAGAAGAGGAAAGAAGACAAAATCAGAGACAACAATTTAATCAAGGGTCTTCAAATCCACAGCTTAATCAACCAGTGTATAGACCTTAATAAAAAATCAATCGATACCTAAAAACTACTGAAAATTATACAAAAAGACTTTTAAAGGATAATTGTTCTAATAAAAGTCTTTTTTATATGAAAAAAGTAAAATATATGATATAATGTAGAGAATAGTAATTGGAATTAGGAGGGTATTTTAATGATAGGGATAGGAATAGTTGGTCTTCCAAATGTAGGGAAGTCTACACTTTTTAACGCAATAACAAAAGCAGGAGCTGCAGAAGCTGCAAACTACCCATTTTGTACAATAGAGCCAAATGTAGGAATGGTAACAGTTCCAGATACAAGAATAGACTCATTGTCAAAAATAATTAATCCACAAAGAGTAGTACCAGCAACAGTTGAGTTTGTTGATATAGCAGGGTTAGTTAAGGGAGCATCAAAAGGTGAAGGTTTAGGGAATAAATTTTTATCAAATATAAGATCTACAGCGGCTATTTGTCAAGTTGTTAGATGTTTTGAAGATGATAATATAATTCATGTGGCAGGTGGAATCGATCCAATAGCTGATATAGAAGTTATCAATGGAGAGCTTATTTTAGCTGACATGGAAACTATAGAAAAAGCTATTGAAAAGCATTCAAAACTTGCTAAAAATAAAAATAAAGAGTCTATGCAACTTATGCCAGTTTTAGAAAAGTGTTTAGCTCATTTAGAAGAGTTAAAACTTATAAGAACTTTAACACTTACAAAAGAAGAGTTAGAACTTGTAAAAGTTTATCAATTTTTAACAATAAAACCTATGATATTTGCAGCTAACGTATCTGAAGATGATTTAGCTACAGGGAATGAATTTGTAGAAAGAGTAAGAGCTTATGCAAAAGATTTAGGAACAGAAGTTGTTATAGTTTCAGCAAAGGTTGAAGCGGAACTTCAAGAGATGGACGATGAAGAGTCTAAAAAAGAATTTTTAGAAACTTTAGGAGTTGAAGAAGCTGGTCTTAACAGATTAATAAGAGCAGGTTATAAACTTTTAGGATTACAAACTTATTTTACAGCAGGTGTAAAAGAGATTAGAGCTTGGACTATTAAAATAGGTGACACAGCTCCAAAAGCAGCTGGAGAAATTCATACAGATTTTGAAAAAGGATTCATAAGAGCAAAAGTTGTTGCCTATGAAGAGTTCGTAAAAAATTCAGGATGGAAAGGTGCTCAAGAGGCAGGAGTTTTGAGATTGGAAGGAAAAGAATACATTGTTAATGACGGAGATTTAATGGAATTCTTATTTAATGTATAAAAATATATTGACAAAAAATGCTTTTTTATGTAAAATAATCAAGTGAATATTATAAGGGGGATTATCTTTGAAACTAAAGATAAATGATTTCGGAAGTAGCCTTAATATCGCAAAATTTAATTTTTTAATATCAGAATTAGATGACTTAAAAATAGAGGCTCCTTTAGAAGTAAATGGAGAATTAATAAAAGGTACAGATCAACTATTAGGAGATATGTATACTATTGTAGGAAGCTATTCTGGTACAATAAAATTAGAGTGTGTGAGATGTCTAAAAGAAATATCTGCTAATGTAAGTGGAGAATTCCAATGGAAATTTTTAGAACCTAAAAACTATAGTACATATATAAAGAGTTTTAAACAGGAAAGCGAAATTGATTCTGATGGGTATGAAGAGGCTCAAAATGGAGAGATTGATGTAGCTGAAATTGTAAGACAACAAATATTGTTGGACTTAGATTTTTATCCAACATGCCAACCTTTTTGTGATGATGACTCTGAAATAGAAAAGTACTCAAGTAATGGAATGGATCAAAGATGGGCAAAATTATTAGAAATTAAAGAATAACCTTAAATAAGAGTAGGAGGTAATAGAAATGGCAGTACCTAAGAAAAAAACGTCGAAAGCTAAAAAGAACATGAGAAGATCTCACGACGGTTTAGCAGCAATAGCAATATCAACTTGTGGAAAGTGTGGAGCTCCAAAAAGATCTCACAGAGTTTGTCTTGAGTGTGGAGATTACAACGGAAGACAAGTTTTAAAAGTTGCAGAGTAATTAATAATTAATTATTTAAAATAAAAAAAGACAGTGAAAACTGTCTTTTTTTATTAGTTTTATTGTATGGATTTTTTTATAGTATTATACAAAAATTTTTATGATATCTATTTTTTAGTTTAATATTTAGAGGTAGTCAAATTTTAATATTTAAATAATTAAAGAAATATGATAAAATGTATAAATAAATAGTTATTATTTTAGGAGGAGTATGATGAAAATTGCTTTAGATGCAATGGGTGGAGATAAAGCTCCTATTGAAACAGTTAAAGGGGCAATCTTAGCTCTTGAAGAGTTTCAAAATCTTAAACTGATCTTAGTAGGACAAACAGATAAAATAGAAGATGAACTTTCAAAATATAAATATGATTCAACAAGAATTGAAATTAAAAATGCTACAGAAGTAATAGAAATGGATGAAGAACCAGCAAGTGCAGTTAGAGGAAAGAAAGATTCTTCAATGAATGTAGCCTTAGATTTAGTAAAAAATGAGGAAGCAGATGCATCAGTTTCTGCTGGAAATACAGGAGCGCTTATAACAGCGAGTCAATTGAAATTAAAAAGAATTAAAGGGATATTAAGACCAGCTATAGCAGCTGTTTTTCCCACAAAAACAGGTCATATGGTTCTGTTAGATGCAGGAGCAAATGCAGATTGTAGACCAGAATTTTTAGATCATTTTGCAATACTTGGAAGTAAATATGCAGAGATTGCTCTTGAAATTAAAAATCCTAGAGTAGGGCTTTTAAATATTGGAAGTGAAGAGGGAAAAGGAAACGAACTTACAAGAGATGCTTATGATATATTAAAGGCTCAAAAAGATATAAATTTTATAGGTAATATAGAGCCACATAAAATGATGGAAGGTAATGTAGATGTACTAGTTACCGATGGATACACAGGGAACATCGTTTTAAAAACAGCAGAAGGAATGGCTAAATTTGTAGTTGAATTTTTAAAGCAAGAGATTAAATCGAGTTTTTTAGCTAAAATAGGTGCCCTATTTTTAATAAATGTTTTTTCAAAAATGAGAAAGAAGATGGATTCTTCAGAGTATGGAGGGGCAATATTTTTAGGATTAAACCATATCTCTGTAAAAGCTCACGGTAGTTCAGATGCTAAGGCTATAAAAAATGCAATTAAAGCAGCGATGAAATTTGTAGAAGCTGATTTTGTGGAGAAAGTTAAAGAAGAAATTGATAAGATAGAAGCAGCGAAAGCGATTGCTAAAGAAAATGAAGAACAGATAAAAGGAGAAACTAATGAAATTTAAAAGTGCTGGTATTATTAGTTTAGGAACATATGTTCCTGAAAGAATAATGACAAATTTTGACTTTGAGAAAATAATTGATACAACAGATGAATGGATAAGAACAAGAACTGGTGTAGAGGAGAGAAGATTTGCAGCTCCAGAGCAAGCAACTTCTGATCTTTGTATAGAAGCAGCTAAAAAAGCTTTAGAAAATGCAAACTTAACAGCAGAAGATATTGATATGATAATAGTTGCAACATGTACTCCAGATTATCAACTTCCAAGTACAGCTTGTATCGTACAGAAAAAAATTGGAGCATTAAATGCAGGAGCTTTTGATGTAAATGCAGCTTGTAGTGGGTTTATATATGGATTAACATTGGCAGCTGGATTAGTAAAATCAAATATGAATAAAAGAGTACTAGTTATAGGAGCAGAAACTCTTTCAAAATCTATGGATATGCAAGATAGAAATACATGTATTCTTTTTGGAGATGGAGCAACAGCGGCAATAGTATCAGAAGTTGAAGAAGGATATGGAATACTTTCTACTTATTTAGGAGCAGATGGAGATTTAAACGGAGCATTAATAGTTCCAGCTGGAGGATCAAGAACTCCTACTTCAGAGCAAACAATAGAAGAAAGAGGACAATATATAAAAATGAAGGGGCAAGAAGTATTTAAATTTGCTGTAAACGCACTTCCAAATGCAACTTTAGAAGCTTTAAATAGAGCTGGACTAAAACCTTCTGATATAGATTTCTTTGTACCACACCAAGCTAATTCTAGAATAATAGAAACAGCAGCAAAGAAATTAGAAATACCTTTAGAAAAGTTTTACATGAATATGGCTAAATATGGAAACACTTCAGCAGCATCTATTGGAATAGCTCTTACTGAAGCTTTTGAAAAAGGATTAATAAAAAAAGGTGATACAGTTGCAATGGTAGGATTTGGAGCTGGATTAACTTATGCTGGTATGATAGTTAAGTGGGCTTATTAATTTAAATA
>CAMTJB010000084.1 GCA_947072715.1 uncultured Fusobacteriaceae bacterium
GTATAGGTGTTATACTAGCAACTGGTGGAGAAGCTATGGTTAGAGCTGCTTATAGTTCAGGAAGACCAGCTATAGGAGTTGGACCAGGAAACGGACCAGCATTTATAGAAAGAAGTGCAAATATTCCTTTAGCAGTAAAAAGAATATTTGATAGTAAGACTTTTGACAACGGAACAATCTGTGCATCTGAGCAATCTATCATAGTTGAAGAGGTTAGCAGAGAGCAAGTTATGGCAGAGGTTAGAAAACAAGGTGGGTATTTCTTACCAAAAGCTGATTCAGAAAAATTAGGTAAATTTATTTTAAGAGCTAACGGAACAATGAATCCACAAATAGTAGGAAGATCTGCTGAATATATTGCTAAACTTGCAGGAATATCAATTCCAGAAGGAACAAGAGTAATCTTATCAGAAGAGACAGAAGCTAGTATAAAAAATCCATATGCACATGAAAAACTTTGTCCTATATTAGCTTTCTTTACTGAAGAAAACTGGGAAAAAGCTTGTGAAAAATCAATAAAAATACTAATGATGGAAGGAAAAGGTCATACATTAATAATTCACTCGGAAAATCCTGAGATAATTAGAGAGTTTGCACTTAGAAAACCTGTATCAAGATTATTAGTAAATACTCCAGGAGCTTTAGGTGGAGTAGGAGCAGCTACAAATTTAGCACCAGCATTTACACTTGGATGCGGATCTGTAGGAGGAAGTTCTACTTCTGATAACATAACTCCAATGAACCTAATTAATATTAGAAGAGTTGCTTGGGGAGTAAAAGAGATAGAAGAGATAAGAGGAGTTACACAAAACAGTTGTTCTAATAATTCAAGTAATGAAAATGACATGGAATATTTAATTAGAAAAATAGCGAAAGAAATCTTAAATAAGTAGGTGTTGTTTATGGTAATCACTGAATTTTCAATTAAAACATATCTGAAAAATAATGATAGTGGTATCTTTATTTTAAAGAAAGATATGATATTAACTCCATCAGCAAGACAATTTTTATCTGAAAAAGGGATAGAGATTGTAAAAGAGGGAGATGAAGTAAAAACTCAAGAAAAAATTGTAGAAAAAGCAGTGGAGATTAAAGAGATACTTCCTAAATTTAAAGGCATAAATGGTGAATTTTATATTGAAAAAGGTGAGTATATGACTCACCTTTGGAAAGATATATTAGTCCCTAAGAGCAACACTAGAATCATTTTAAGAGGTAAAATAGATAATCTTCTTGCAGAGTGGTTAATAGTTCATAAAAGATTAAATGAAAGAAAGAATCAAAAATTATCAGAGGATTTAAACGAAATATTTGATTATATTAAAAAAATTATGAATGCAGAAATTTTAGATAATACTCTTAATATAGAAGGATGCTTTAAGTATTCTTTAGATAAGATAAAAGAGATCTCACATAATCCTAAAAAATATTTTGACACAGAGCACCTATTTGCAATAGATGTTACTTATGATGAAGTAGTTTTGGAGATGAATAGAATTAGAACTATAGTAAGACAATTAGAATTGTCAGCAGTAGAAGCTTACTATTCACAAGATGGATTGAAAAAAGCTGAGATTATTTTAGCTTTAAATAGATTAAGTAGTGCTATTTATATAATAATGCTAAAAGGAAAAAGTGGTAAATATGGACTTAAATAGATTAGTTGAATTAGTAAAAGAAAAATTAGAAGAGACAAGAAGAATACCTATTGAAGCTTCAGGAAGACATATTCATTTAAGCCAAACAGATGCAAAAATCTTATTTGGTGAAAATTATGAGTTTAATGTTTTAAAGGAACTTTCTCAACCAGGACAAGTAGCTTATAAAGAAAGATTAAGACTTGTAGGACCTAAAGGTGTAATAGAAGGTGTTGTAATCTTAGGACCTTGTAGAGATAAAACTCAAGTAGAACTATCAATGACAGATTGTAAATCATTAGGAATAAAACCTGTGATAAAAAATTCTGGAGATATATCTGGAACACCAGGGGCAATAATTTTAAATGGTGATAAGATAGTAAAAATTGAAGAGGGTGTAATAGTAGCCAATAGACATATTCATATGACACCTGAAGATGCTACTAACCTATGTGTAAAAGATAAAGACATAGTAAATGTAAAAGTAATGAGTGAAAGACCTGTAATTTTTGAAGATGTACTTGTAAGAGTTAACAGTAACTTCAAACTTAATATGCATATAGACTATGATGAAGCTAATGCATGTCATCACACAAATGCAACTTACGGAATATTAGAGAAAAAATAAAAGGAAGGTAGCTATGTTAATAGGTAACGTTATTGGAAATGTTTGGGCAACAAGAAAAGACGACGGATTAATAGGGTTAAAACTATTAATAGTAGAACTACAAGATAAGAGTCAAGTAGTTGCCTGTGATTACATAGGAGCTGGAAATGGAGACAGAGTACTTATCTCTACAGGAAGTTCAGCTAGAAAAATTTTAGGTAGAGACGATAGTCCTATTGATGCAGCAATTGTTGGAATAATTGACCAGATAGAAGGAAAATAACAAGTAATAAGGAGGGAGAAGATTTCGTGAAAAAAGTACTTTTGAAAAGAGAAGATATAGAGAAAGAAATCTGTGGAACTGAATTTTATTTATCACAAGGAACTATATTAACACCTTCAGCTAAAGATTTATTACTAGAAAAAGGGATTAGGATTGTATATAAAGACTCTTGTGAAATAAAGGGAAAAACAGAAGAGTGTATAGAAAAAACAATAGAAAGAATATTGAAAAATGATTTTAAAATTACAGATAGAAAAACAGTTTTAAAAGTTATTGAATTAATAAAAGGGGGGATTTAAGAAAATGGGTATTAATGAAATTATTATATGGATAATGGTTATATTCATGGTTGTGGGAGCTGTGGATAGAATATTTGGAAACAAAGCTGGTTATGGGGAGAAATTTGAAGAGGGAATTATGGCAATGGGTGCTTTAGCACTTGCAATGGTAGGAGTAGTATCACTTGCTCCAGTACTTGCAAACATTTTAAGACCAGTAATATCACCACTATATAAAATGCTTGGAGCAGACCCTTCAATGTTTGCTACAACACTTTTAGCTAATGACATGGGTGGATATCCACTTGCTTTACAACTTGCAGAAAATCCAGATGCTGGAAAATTTGCTGGATTAATATTAGGTGCAATGATGGGACCTACAATAGTATTTACAATTCCAGTAGCACTTGGAATCATTCAAAAGGAAGACAGAGAGTACTTATCAAAGGGTATACTTGCAGGAATTACAACAATTCCAGTAGGTTGCTTTGTTGGTGGAGTAATAGCAGGTTTTGATATGAAAATGATAATAGTAAACTTAATACCAATTATCTTATTCGCTGCTCTTATATCTATAGGTCTTTGGAAAATTCCTGAAAAAATGGAAACTGGATTTTTAAGATTTGGACAAGGTGTTGTTGCTGTAATAACAATAGGTCTTGCTTCAATAATTATAGAAACTTTAACAGGTGTTGTAGTTATTCCTGGAATGGCTCCAATATCAGAAGGTATAGAAATAGTTGGTTCTATTGCAATTACTTTAGCAGGAGCATTCCCACTAGTTCACTTTATTACAAAAGTATTTAAGAAACCTCTTATTAAAATGGGAGAAACTCTTGGTATGAATGAAGTTGCAGCAGCAGGTTTAGTTGCATCACTTGCTAACAGTATTCCAATGTTCCAAATAATGAAAGATATGGATAAAAAAGGAAAAATCCTTAACGTTGCTTTTGCAGTAAGTGCGGCATTTGTATTTGGTGATCACTTAGGATTTACAGCAGGGGTAGATAAGAGCATGATATTCCCAATGGTTGTTGGAAAACTTACAGCAGGAATTACAGCAGTAATGGTTGCTAAAGTAATGTTCAAAAATATAAAAGAGTAATTATAAGAGAGGATAAACTATGAATATGAATGACAAAAATTTAGAAGATTTAATAAAAAAAATTATAATGGAAGAGATTTCTAAAAATGATAGTGGAACTAAATTCATGGATAAAAGTGGAGTAGGAGTTGTTAAAGCTGGAAAAATAACTCCAGAAAGATTTGATACTGGAAATCCTACTGATAAAGTATTTGTTACTGATCTTTTTTCAGTTGAAGAGAGTCCAAGAATTGGGTGTGGAGTAATGGAAATGACAGCTTCAACATTTGATTGGACACTAAAATATGATGAGATTGACTATATTACAGAGGGTACTTTAGAAGTAATAATAGATGGAAGAAAAGTTGTAGGAAATAAAGGAGATGTAATTTTAATCCCTAAAAATTCAACAATTAAGTTCAGTGCTCCAGAATATGCTAAATTTATTTATGTGGTATACCCTGCTAACTGGCAAAGTTTATAGGAGATAATTATGAATGAGTTTAAATTAAAACCTTCAATAATCTATGGAGAAGATTCTTTAGATTATTTAAAAAAATTAAAAAGTAAAAAAGTATTTATAGTTACAGATAAAGTTATGGTTCAATTAAAAATTGTAAATAAAGTTACAGATATTTTTAATAGCCTAAATATTCCTGTAGTTATCTTCGATCAGGTTGAACCTAATCCAACGGTAGAAACTGTTGAGAAAGGTCTTAAAATGATGATTGAAGCAGAAGCAGATACAATTATAGGATTTGGTGGAGGATCACCAATAGATGCTTGTAAAGCTATGCTATATTTTCAACTTAAGTTTTATGAAGCTTTAAATGTAAATAATAGTAAGCCTATGTTTATTGCTATTCCAACAACAAGTGGAACAGGATCTGAAGTAACATCATACAGCGTTATAACAAATAACAGTAGCAAAATTGCATTGTCTCGTGATGAAATGTTACCAGATGTAGCAATATTAAATCCAGCATTTACTAAAACATTACCTAAGCCAGTAATAGCTGATACAGGAATAGATGCATTAACTCATGCAATAGAAGCTTATGTTTCAAATAAAAGAAGTCCATTTACAAACTCTATGGCTATAGAAGCGATTGAACTTCTTTATAAAAACTTACTTAAGCACTATTCTAATGTAGAAGAACTATCTTACAGAATGAATGTTCAACAAGCTTCTTGTCTTGCAGGAATTGCGTTTAATAATTCAAGTTTAGGTATAAATCATAGTTTAGCTCACACTATTGGTGGTAAATTTCATGTATCTCATGGAAGGTCAAACGCAATAATATTACCTTATGTAATATATGAAAATATGAAGGTTATTCCTGAAATATACGCAGAAATTTCTCAGAAGGTTGGCTTACCTTCGAGAAGCATAGAGGAAGGGTGTGCAGCTCTTCTAATCTTTGTAAAAGAGATTAATAAGTTAATGGGAATTCAAAACTCATTTAAAGAGTTTGGAGTTAAGGAAGATGAATTTTTAGCTTATATTCCTACAATGATAGAGGATATAAAGAAAGATATATGCACAGAGAATAATCCCCAAAAATTAACTGATAAAGAGTTTGAAGATTTACTGAAAAAAGTATATTATGGATTTTAATCTTTAAGTAAAATGAGAGGAGATGAACATTAAATAATGTTCTTCTCCTCTATTTTAATAGTATAATATGTAACATTTTCTCTTTTAATAAAATATTATCATTAATTTCTTGTTAAAGTGTGTTATCATATAAAGTATGGTATAA
>CAMTJB010000085.1 GCA_947072715.1 uncultured Fusobacteriaceae bacterium
ATTAAAAACATAAAAAAAATAACAAAGAACTTTTTCATAATATCCCCTCTATTAAAATTTTATTAACATTTAAGTTAAAACTCTCTTAATAAATATACGAATGAATATTCTAAGTTCCTTGTTACTTTTTTATTCTAATTTTAATCTTTTATTAAATTTCTAGTTTAGCTTCAGTTGATACGACAGGCTCCTCTGGCGCAGCATACTCCTCTTCAACTTCTATCTTTTCATAAGAGATCCAATCTTTTCCAACATTTATAAATTTAGATAAATCTAAAATTGCTTCTTTCCCTAAAATTGTTTTAAATTCACCTTTAATCTCTTTCTTTTCTCCATCAACTTTATAAGTCAGAATAAAATTATGATTACTTCCTTTTACCACTGCAAAATTCTTTTTACCCTTTTTTACTTTTATAATTTTTTTATTCCCGTCCATAGTTATTTGAAACTCTTTAATAGGTGTAAAACCTTCCATTTCATAATTTGTTACATAAACATTATGACCTTTTCCTGTTTTATAAAGAAATATTGATACCCCTATAAAAAATATAAATACGCAAAGAATGCTAATTACTCTTTTCATTAAATTCTCACCCCTTGCTTTTTACTCAATTGCTCTTCTAAATTTTTCTTTCTGTCTGCCTCAATCTCTTTTTCTCTCTTCCATTGATGTAAAACCAGTGCAATTGCTATTATTCCATAAGAGATAAACACTCTAAAAAATTCACCTATTTGAGCAGAGCCAACTAATTCTTTTCCTGCTTTTGGAGATATTAGAAATAATAAGTGGAATAGTAAAACTCCTGTTAAAGCATTAGGTATTGTTGCTTTATAAACTGTAGCTCCACCTATTAAAATAGCCGCTATTGAAAACATTCCTATTTGTTCGTGAGAGTTATATGTATTTAAAGTCCCTACATTTTGTAAGTATATAATTTGTCCTATACCAGCAAGAACTGTGGAAAGAACTATAGCTATAATTCTTGTTCTATCTACGTTAACACCTGATGATTTTGCAACCTCCATATCTTGTCCTATTGCTCTCATATCTTGTCCAAGCTTTGTTTTTCTAAACCAAACTATAAATAAGCATATTAAAACTATTAAAAGTATTGTTGTACAAGGTATATTATACTGCCCTATATTAAAACTCCAGTTATTATCCAGTTGCATTCTAATACCTTTTAAATCTATGGCATTTCTTATTCCATAACCTCTTGAAAGTAAAATACTTTTATTTGATATAGGAATAAATCTTCCCATTCCATAAAGTACAAAAAGTTGATAAACTCCATTTATAAATAAACCTAAAATCATAGATGTTATCATCTCTCTACCTTTAGCTCTATTTAAAACAACTCCTCCTACAACCCCTAATAAAGCTGCTAAAGGAACAGATATAATCATTGCTAAAAAGATTCCTTGAATCCCTAATATATTCCAATCAGTTATAAGTATAAGTGCAATTTGTCCACCCATAGCTCCCAATATAATTCCAAAATTTAATCCCATTCCAGCTATTATTGGAATAAGTAGTGATAATACTAAAAATAGATTTCTAGACAGTCTCCCAATCATCTCTTGAAGTAGATCTTTAGGTGCTATTTTTGAAATTGGAAGAAAAATAGCTATAATTACAATCATCATTATTGGAACAACATTATTTATTGCAAACTTTTTTATTTTATCATTCATAACTATGCCTCCCTTCTTGTTAATGCGTATAATATCATTCCGTTAGAAACAATTATTCTTATTGTTTCTGACATGTCTGTTTTTATTAAACCATTTATTACACTTGGAGTCATAGTTAATATTCCTTGAAATAAAAATGTTCCTACAATAACATTTAAAACTGTTACTTTCTTTACTGATGCTCCACCTATTAAGATAGCTGCAATAGCTGGGAATGCCATATTAAATGGTGCTAAATATAATTGAATAAATCCAAAACTTTGTTGATAAACAATAATTCCTACTCCTGCTATAACAGTCGATAATATTACTGATTTTATTCTAAGTTTATCAATATCTACTCCTGTAGCTTGAGCAAACTTATTATTAAGACCTACTGCCTTCATTGCAAGTCCTGTTCTTGTTTTAAAAAATAGAGTAATTAAAAATGCTATTAAAGCAAAGAATAATATCTCTCCCACTGGTATCGTTAATGACTCTAATCCTAAAACCTTATTAAAAGCTTTAAACCAGTATTTTTCTACAGATATTGTTGTTCTAAGCCCCTCTCCACCATAAGCCCAAATCATATCTGGAGATTTAAATGGTAATATTAACCACATAATACACATAATAGCTACTGATGAGAATCCGATATATGTTGCAATCATCATCTCTCCACCTTTAACTTTGTTTAGTATTTTTCCATAACTCCATCCAAAAATTACTGAAAAAGGTATTGATAGTAGAATTGCTGCTATAAAACCTGCAAATCCTGTATAACCTAATTCTAAGCTTATTACAGCTCCTAATAATCCAGCCTCAACTCCTAGTGGCATTCCAAAGTTAAGCCCTGTTCCTGACTGAATCATAGGCATTAGAGACAATACTAATAGAGCATTCATTCCAAATCTTATAACTGTATCACTAAATGATGTTTTTACATCTACTCCAACAAATGGAGCTACTATATAAAGTGATACTAAAAATAATCCTATAATTATTCTTGGCCACCCTGCATTTTCTATAAACTTCTGTACTTTATTCATTTGACACCGCCTTAGATACTCCTACCATTAATTTTCCAAACTCTACTAAATCTGCATCTGGACTTAATATCCCTGCGATCTCTCCTTCATTTACAATAGCAATTCTATCACATACTGATCTTAACTCTTCAATCTCTGAAGATGTTACAATAATCGTTGTTCCTAATTGCTCATTAAACTCTTTTAGTGTATCTAAAACTAATTTTTTAGCTCCAACATCAATACCCCTTGTTGGTTCCGATACAAAAAGTATATCTGGATTAAATGTAAAAGCTTTTGCCATACAAACCTTTTGTTGATTTCCTCCACTTAACTCTCCAACTGATTGAGTTCCATCTACACATCTAATTTCTAATTTTTTTATATATTTTTCAGAGTTTTCTTTTACTTCAGCTTTATTTAAAAGACTAATTCCTAGAAAATTCTTTTTAAAAAACTTATTTTGAACCTGCATAGCTGCATAAGCAATATTTTCTTCAATACTTTCTTCAAGTAGTAGTCCTACACCTTTTCTATCTTCTGAAACAAAGAACAGTCCTTTTTCTAATAGATTAATAGGTTTTGTTATATCTAATTTTTCATTATTATATTTAACCTCTCCACCTGCTGGATAAAGAGCCATAATTCCATTAGCTACTCCTAATTTTCCCTGTCCTGCCATTCCACCTAAACCTAAAATTTCACCTTTTTTTATTTTTAGATTTATATCTCTTACAAATTCACCTGGCATATCTACCCAAAGGTTTTTTATATCAAGTATGATTTCATCACTACTATTTTTTACTCTTATCTCAGCTGATGAATCCATTTTTCTTCCAATCATCCATTCTGTTATTTGATTAACATCTGTTTTTGCTGTTTCAATTTCATTAATTAATAATCCATCCCTTAAAACAACAACTCTATCACATACATTCATTATTTCATCTAATCTATGAGTTATAAAAAGTATAGATATCCCTTGTTTTGCAAGCTTTCTCATAGTTTCTAATAAAATTTCTGCTTCAGCCTCTGTTAAAACTGCTGTAGGCTCATCTAAAACTAAAAGCTTTGTCTTATCTCTTGCTATCTCTCTGGCTATCTCAGTAAACTGTTTATGAGCAACTGGCATATCATGAACAAATATTTTTTGGTCTATATCTACACCTAGATGATCTATTGCTATTTTAGATATTTCAGCCATAGCATCAAAATTTACTCTTTTGACTCTATCTCCAAAAAACAATTCTAGCATACTTGAATTTGTCTTTTCTTTATTCAGTAATATATTTTCACTTGCGTTAAATCCAGGTATCAAAGAAAATTCCTGATGAACCATTCCAATTCCTACTTCTAGTGCATCAAAGGGTGATTTAAAGTCTGTTTCAACTCCATTAAAAATTATCTTTCCACCGTATCCACCTGTTTCTGAAATAACAGGCATTCCAAAGATAGCTTTCATTAAAGTTGATTTTCCTGCTCCGTTTTCTCCAACCAGACCAATTATTTCTCCTACTTTAATATCTAGATTTATATCTTTTAAAACTTGGTTCTCTCCAAAAGATTTAGATAAATTTTCTATTTTTAATAATATATCGTTCAACTGCTGCTCCTCCTTTTCAAAAGATATTTTAATACTAATATTAACTTTAATAATATTTATATCTATAATACTTTTTATGTCTTTCTCTTTATTTTTTATTTTTGTTTAAATTTAAGGAGGGGAACACGCCCCCCCTTTGTTGTAACTTTTTATTATTTTTATTATTTTATGTTAAAATATTTTTTAGGTACTACTTCTTTAGTCATGTTTAAGTAACCTTTTCCAAATACATAAGTATCTTGATATAGTAAGAAGAAGTTATCTCTTTCTATCCCTTTGGAATCTTTTAACTTACTTCCATTCCATCCAGCACCTGGAGTATTGTTTTCAAATGCTTTCATTACTGATTTAAAATCATCAACTTCTGTTTTTTCTGCAATAACATTTTTAGCATGTTCTACTAAAGCAATTACAGATGTAAAGTTATACGAGTAAGCCCATGTTCCCATTCTATTAGCTCCACCAGCTTTCGTTACTTCAGATTCAACTTTAGATAAAATTTTTGGCCAATTACCTTTTTCAGAATCAGAGAATTTAATTCCTAAAGCCCCTGGATATCCCAGTGTAGGAGATGGTAAATCTGCCTCAACAAAGTATCCACCTTGCTCTGCTATTCTTTTTAATAAAGGTTCTGTTTGAGCATCGTTAGTTGCAAAGAATGCTGTATCCTTACCATATTTTTTTAACCATGTTGGTACTTGTTCTAATATATATTGTTGAGCTCCTGCTACTCCTACATCACTTACTGGGTCAGGAACTGTCATTTCTATAAATTCCATTCCTAAATCTGCTGCTGCTTGTCTCATTATATCTCTTCTTTTTGATAATAATTCATAACTCATATGTCTTGGAAAAGATATATGCATGAATTTTTTTGCACCCATATCACGTGCTGCCTTAACTATTAAATATCCTCTTGCTAAACTATCAGGATTTGTTACTAAATCTGAAACCTCAGCTATCATCTCTGGATCTTCATGAGGAGCGTTAGCGATAAGAATTATATCACTTCTTTTTTCTCTTATTTTTCTAAAAGCTTCAACTGTTCCTGGAACTGCTTCTCCTACTATAATTGCTTTCATCTTAGGATCGTTTGCAAGAGCAGTCATTTGAGATATTGTAGTTTCCATCTCTTGCATAAAGTTATCTGGATACGTCACATGGACAATCTCTCCGCCTTTACCTGCATCTCCATATTTTTTTATAACTTCTTCTGCACCACGAAGTGAATCTTCTGATTGAGAAACAGTACCTGTTACTACACCAATATGATACTCCCCTGCTGCAAAAGTTAAAATAGACATTAAAAACATTAATACACTAACAAAAATT
>CAMTJB010000086.1 GCA_947072715.1 uncultured Fusobacteriaceae bacterium
ATTTATAATCATTACTAAGAATTTATTGCCATATTTTATCCAAATTTTCCAGTGATATAATCTTCTGTTTTCTTATTTTTAGGATTTGTAAAAATTAACGCTGTTCTATTAAACTCTTCCAATATTCCTTTAAAGAAAAAACCTGTGTAATCTGATATTCTTGAGGCTTGTTGCATATTATGTGTAACTATTACTATAGTATAGCTTTTAGCTAGTTCACATATTAACTCTTCTATTTTAGCTGTAGAAATTGGATCTAAAGCTGATGTTGGCTCGTCCATAAGTAATACTTCTGGATTAACTGTAATTGCTCTTGCAATACAAAGCCTTTGTTGCTGTCCTCCAGATAAACTAAGAGCTGATTTATGTAAACAATCTTTAACTTCATCCCAAAGAGCTACTGCTTTTAAAGAGTTCTCTACAATTTCATCTAATTTAGCTTTATCTTTTTCACCATGAAGTTTAGGAGCGTATACTAAATTCTCATAAATTGTCTTAGGAAAAGGATTAGGTTTTTGAAATACCATCCCTATTTTCTTTCTAAGTTCAACTAAATCATAATTATTACCAAATATATTCACTCCATCTAATTCAACATTTCCTTCATATTTAGCTCCATTAATCAAATCATTCATTCTATTTAATGATCTTAAAAATGTTGATTTACCACACCCTGATGGGCCTATTAAAGCTGTTACTTTATTTTTAGGAATCTGCATATTTATATTATCTAAAGCTTTAAATTTATCATAGTAAAAACTAAAATTACTTATTCCTATTCTTATCTCTTTGCTCTCATTTATATTTTTCACCATTATTTCCTCCATTTATATAAACTTTTATCAATCTTTTTTAATTATAACTCTTTGCTAAATTTTTTTCTTAATAGTCCACCTAATACATTGAATCCTACACTTATAAATACTAGTACAAAAAGAGTTCCAAAAATCATTGACTCTGGCATATTAGGTACTTGAGTTGAAATTACAAACAGGTGATATGGTAAGGCCATAACTTGTTCAAATATAGATGTCGGTAGGAATGGTAGATAAAAAGCTACTGCTGTAAACATAATTGGAGCGGTTTCTCCTGCTGCTCTAGATATACTTAATATAATTCCTGTTAATACTCCTGGAACTGCTGCTGGTAAAACTATTTTAGAAACAGTTTCCCATTTAGTTGCTCCTAAAGCTAAAGATGCTTCTCTTAAATTATTAGGAACATTCATCAAGGCTTCTTTTGTTGATGTTATAATTACAGGAAGACACATTAATCCCAATGTTAATGAACCTGCTAAAATTGAAATTGGTATTTTTAAATATATTACAAAAAGTGACATTCCAAACAATCCATATATTATACTTGGAACTCCTGCTAAATTCATTATAGTTAAATTTATTAATTGTGTAATTTTATTATCTTTTGCATATTCCACTAAATATACCCCTGTAAAAACTCCAAATGGAACTGAGAAAATTATTGTTCCTATAGTTAAGTATATAGTTCCTACAATTGCTGGAAATATACCTCCAAGTCTCATTGCTTTTCTTGGCATCCCTGTTAAGAATTCCCAATTTATAGCTGGAACGCCTTTATATATAATGTAACCTAATATTATTACAGTAGGAGCAATAGCTAAAAAACTTATAACTTTTATTATAAACTCTATCCCTTTTGCGCTGTTTCCTTTAAGTAAATTCACCTTATCCTCCCTCTTATTTCCCAGTTAATTTTCTAGATTTTCTAACATAAATATCTGCTATTGTATTTGTTATAAAACTTATTATAAATAGTACGAACCCTAAAGCGAAAAGACTATGGTAATGAATACTTCCCTGTACTACCTCTCCCATTTCAGCTGCTATTGTTGCTGTTAAGGCTCTTACTGATGTTAAGGGATTGTTCGCTATTATAGGTGCATTTCCTGTTACCATTAATACTGTCATTGTTTCCCCTAAAACTCTTCCAAATCCTAGCATAATTCCTGCAAAAATCCCTGGTGATGCTGCTGGTAATAATATTTTAACTATTGTTTCTAATTTGTTTGCTCCAAGAGCTAAAGATGCTTCTTTATAAGAACTATCTAATGCTTTTAGTGCATCATCTGTAAAAGATACAATTGTAGGTAAAGCCATAAGTGCAAGTATTATTCCACCTGTTAAAGCTGTTAATCCACTCTTTAATCCAAATAAATTTTTTATTGGTCCTGACAAAACATGAAGACCTATAAAACCTAGTACAACTGAAGGTAATGCCGACATTGTTTCTACTAACATCTTCAAAGTATTTCTAGCTTTCTTCGGTGCATATTCTCTTATATAAAGTGCTGCAAATACTCCTAAAGGGATAGCTATTACTAATGCTATTATTGTAATCCAAAAAGTCCCCGATATTAATGGTAACATACCATATTTTCCTGATAAAGGAATCCAATCTCTTCCAAATAAAAAATCTTTTATTGGATAATACTCAAAGAATTTTAAACTATTCAAAAATATAAACAAAAATATAACAACTAATATTATAATATTAAAAAAACCAACTGTTGCTAAAATATACTTAGCTAACCAATCTTTAATTTTTCTAACTTCCGTCATTCTTTTTCTCCTTTTACTAAAATTTTTAATTTAACTCTTATTAACATTTAAAGTAGTTTCAATATTAATAAATATAATAATCTGCTTAAATCATTCTATAGTAAGAGTTTAACGTATCTTTGTGAATATCATATTAATCTTTTGTAAAAAAATTGTAAAAAAAAATTAACATTATTTTAACATTAAATTTATTATGAGTTTACTTTTGAATATTACTATAATGGCAGATAGTTTAATTTAATCTATTAAAAATTTTAAGGGGGATTTTATGAAAAAATTTTTTATCACATTTTTATCTTTAACATTCTTTGTAAATAGTTTTGCATCTAAAATAGTTCAAATTAAAGGTTCAGATACAATTTTAAGTACTTCTCAAAGTATTGCTGAAGAATATATGATGACTCACAAAGGATCTAGAATAGCAGTTGTAGGTGGAGGAAGTGGAGTTGGTATATCTTCTTTAATAAATGGAACTAATGATATTGCAATGTCTTCAAGAGATATTAAAAACTCTGAAATAGAAGCAGCTGCAAAAAAAGGATTAAAAGTAAGAGAGATTCCTATTGGTTTTGATGGAATTACAATTGTAACAAATAAGGATAATACAATCAAAAATATCTCGTCAAAAGATTTAGGGAAAATATATAGAGGAGAGATTAAAAATTGGAAAGATATTGGTGGAAAAGATGCTGAAATTGTTGTTTTATCAAGAGACTCTTCATCTGGTACTCACGAGTTTTTTAAAGAGGATATAATTAGAGAAGGGAATCCTAAAGGGGCACAAGAATATGGTCCTCAAACTCTTTACATGCCTTCTAATGAAGCAATTAAACAAGAGATTCTTTCTAATAAAAATGCTATTGGATATATGGGAATGGGATATGTAGATTCTACTTTAAACGCTTTAACAGTTGATGGTATAGTTCCTTCTATAGAGAATATTTTAAATAAAAAATATCCAATCTCTAGAGCTGTATTTTGGATAGCCAATGAAAATGTTTCTAAAGAGGTACAAAGTATAATTGATTATGCTTTATCACCTGAAGGGCAAGATATAGTTAAAGCAGAAGGGTTTGTTCCTGTAAAATAATTATTTAAAACAAGAGGTTAATTATACTTTGTAATTAACCTCTTTTCTTTGTCTTAAATTTTATTTAAAAATTTTACTTTTTACTCATCTCTCAATGAGGTATAATATATATTATATTTTCATAAAGAATTAAGTAAATAAAATAAATTGAATTTATATAAAACAACTAAACTAATAAATTTTAATCACCACAAAAAGGAGATATAAATGAAAGCTTTAATAATTGAAGATGATATAGAAATCCAGAATCTTTTAAAATATTTTTTTACAAAAAATGGATTCGAAGTAGAGGTTTCTTCTAATGGCCTCGAAGGATTAAAAACTCTAAAAAAATTTAATCCGAATATTATAATTCTAGATTTAATGCTTCCTGCATTAGATGGTAAAAATTTTACAAAAATTGTAAGAGAGATGCCTGAAGAATATGGCACTCCTCCAATTATAATGTTAACAGCTAAAACAGAGATAGAAGATGTCTTAGAAGGTTTAAATTTAGGTGCTAATGACTATATTAAAAAACCATTTGATCCTAGAGAGGTTGTTATCAGAGCTAAAAAATTATGCGAATCTAACTCTGATCAATTTACTAGCAATGTTACTTCTCCAAATTCCTCTATTCATAAATTAGAAGAGTTAGAAGTTAACGAGAGAAAAAGAGAAGTTCTATTCAATCAAAAAGAGATTGATCTTTCTAAAAAAGAGTATGATTTACTATTACTTTTCCTTAAAAATAAAGGTTTGGTATTAACTCGTGAAAAAATTTTAGATTATGTTTGGGGAACTGATTACTTTTCTGGTGATAGAAGTGTTGATGTTTATATTTCAAAACTTAGGGAAAAAATCCCTACTCTTTCTCAATATATAAAAACTTTAAAAGGGGTTGGTTACAAATTAGAAGAAAGGAAAGAATAGGATTTCTTTTAATCCTAATTATAGAAGCTGTTTTTATAACTATTAACTATTCTCTTATTTCAAAACTTTATATTGAAGATTTAAAATTAAACTTAAGCCACGAAGCTGTTTTAGCTGTAGAAAGTGCTAAACTCCATAATATTTTAGAAATGCATACTCCCTTTAATAGCATCTCTAGCCGTTTTACGCTTATTAATGATAAAGGGTTGGTTGTCTATGACTCTGATGAACATACACGAGAATCTAGTCTTGATAACCATCTTACTAGAGAGGAAATTAAAGAAGCTCTTTCTACTGGTAGGGGATTTTCTATAAGAAAAAGTGATACTCAAAATGTAAAAAAAGCTTATTATGCCCTATCTTTTTTAGATGCTGGAGATAATCGTTTCTTTTTTAGAGTTTCTAAAAATTTTTATAGAACTGAAAGTGAATTATCAAAGATATTAATTTTAAACTTAGTCTTCTTTTTTATTTTAAATTTTAGTATTCACATTTTATATAAAAATTATTTAAAAAAAGATTTAATTGAAAAATTGTATAAAATAAAATCTTTCTTAGAACTGGGAACAGACTTAAAAGAAAAATCTCCTTACTTTAAAGGGGATAAATGGTTAAGTGAATTTTGGAAAGTTGCTGAAAATTGGCAATCTGAAAATTTAAAAAATTTAAAAGCATTAAATAATGAAAAAGCACTTTTAAACACCGTAATTTTTTCTGCTGATATGTCTATAACACTTATAGATAAAGATTTTAAAATAATTTTAAAAAACTCCTCTTTAAACTATTTGTTTGAAGAGAAAATTATAGATATTTTTTCCTCTATTAAAAATATTGAAATTCTTAATGCAATTAAAAATTTTAATACTGAAAATTTAAATGAATTAACTACTGAAATCTATCTAAGTGAATATAAAAAGTTCTTTTTAGTTACCATTAAGAGATTGCCACAACAAAATCAATCACTACTAC
>CAMTJB010000087.1 GCA_947072715.1 uncultured Fusobacteriaceae bacterium
CTTCAGGTCAATGTTGGTTTAAAGTTCCTTCAGCAATAAAATTTAATATTATTGGATCATTTTCTAATAAAAATGTAAGTGGAAAAGATGTTATCCTACATATAATAGGTTTAATTGGTGTTGATGGAGCCCTTTATAAATCTATGGAATTTATGGGGGAAGGTTTAAAAAATTTAACGATGGATGATAGATTTACAATAGCTAATATGGCAATAGAATCAGGGGCTAAAAATGGAATCTTTGAATTCGATAAAATAACTAAAAAATATGTCGATGCAAGAGTAAAACGACAATACAACACTTATTCTCCTGATAGTGATGCTATATATGAGAAAGAGTATACTATTGACTTATCAAAAATAGAACCAACAGTTGCCTTCCCTCATCTTCCTGAAAATGCTAAGACAATTGAAGAGATTAGAAAAATGAATCCAATCAAAATTGATCAAGTTGTAATAGGTTCTTGCACTAATGGGAGAATAAGCGATTTAGAAAT
This sequence comes from uncultured Fusobacteriaceae bacterium, assembly GCA_947072715.1. Next base: position 497 of record CAMTJB010000087.1, read on the forward strand.
TGCTGCTTCAATATTTAAAGGAAAAAAAATTGCCAAAAATGTTAGAGCAATAGTCATTCCTGGTTCTCAATCAGTATATATGGAAGCTTTAAAAAAAGGGTATATTGAAATTTTTATAGAAGCTGGCTGTATTGTTTCCACTTCAACATGTGGTCCATGTCTTGGAGGTCATATGGGAATTCTAGCAGAAGGGGAAAGATGTGTAGCAACTACTAATAGAAATTTTGTTGGGAGAATGGGACATGTTGAATCAGAAATCTATTTATCTAGTCCCATAATAGCAGCTTCAAGTGCTATTAAAGGTATATTAGCTTTAATTGATTAATTATTTTTTATAATGGAGGAAAAAATGAAAATATACAAATATAAGGATAATATTGATACAGACGTAATTATTCCAGCAAGGTATTTAAATACCTCAAATCATAAAGAATTAGCTAAATTTTGTATGATTGATATTGATGAAACTTTTTCAAAAACAGTTAAAGATGGAGATATTATTATAGGAGGTGAAAATTTTGGGTGTGGCTCTTCAAGAGAACATGCTCCTATAGCAATAAAAGAATCTGGAATTAAATGCATTATAGCAAAATCCTTTGCAAGAATTTTTTATAGAAACTCTATAAACATAGGGTTACCGATTATTGAAAATTCTGAAGCAGTAGATGACATAGATATAAGTGATAATATTGAAATAAATTTTGAATTAGGAATTATAAAAAATATAACTAAAAATAGAGAGTATAAGATAAATAAATTTCCTGAATTTATACAAAATATTATTAATAAAAATGGGTTATTAAACTCATTAAAAGGAGATAAACATGAATAAAAAAATAGCAGTAATAAAAGGTGATGGAATAGGTCCTGAAATCATTTCAGAAGCTATTAAAATTCTTGATATAATCGCACAAAAATATAATCACTCTTTTTCGTATAATTTTGTTAATGCCGGTGGATGTTCCATAGATTTAAACGGTTCCCCTCTCCCCGATTCTACATTGAAATCTTGCTTAGAATCTGACAGTGTTTTATTGGGAGCTGTGGGAGGTCCTAAATGGGATAATAATCCTTCTCATTTAAGACCTGAAAAAGGTTTGTTAGAATTAAGAAAAGCCATGAATCTTTTCTCTAATATTAGACCTATAAAAATATTTAAATCTTTAGATAATATGTCACCTTTAAAAAAAGAAATAGTGGATAAAGGTATTGATTTAATTATTGTAAGAGAGTTAACTGGAGGAGTTTATTTTGGAAAACATTCTACTTACTTTGATGAATTCAATAAAGAAAAAGCTGAAGATATTATGAGCTATTCTAGAGAAGAAATAGAAAGAGTTGCTAAGGTAGCTTTTCAAATGGCTAGAAAAAGAAATTTTAAAGTTTGCTCAATTGATAAAGCAAATGTACTTGATACCTCTAAATTATGGAGAAAGATCATAAAAGAAATAAGTGCTTTATATCCCGATGTTGCATATAGCAATATGCTAGTAGATAATGCTGCTATGCAACTTATTAAAAATCCATCTCAATTTGATATTATTCTTACAGAAAATATGTTTGGAGATATATTGTCAGATGAAGCCAGCATGATAACTGGTTCAATTGGACTTATGCCTTCCTCTAGCTTAGGTGATACTCACCGTGGGTTATACGAACCTATTCACGGTTCTGCTCCTGATATTGCAGGACAGAACTTGGCTAATCCAATAGGTGCTATCCTATCTGCAGCAATGATGCTTAAGTACTCTTTTAATATGATTAAAGAATCTCAAGCTATAGAGCAAGCAGTTAATTCTGCAATTGACAGTGGTTTTCGAACTTCTGATATTTGGGAAGACGGCTTAATAAAGGTAACTTGCTCTGAGATGGGTAATATAATTGCGAAATTAATTTAGATTTTGAATTTAACAATTTAAATTAATAAAAAAGTCTAAGTTAGAATTAACCAACTTAGACTTTTTTATTAATATTTTATAATTTTTATATTTTATTCTTAATTTGCAAATAATCCTGCTATTTTACTAATTAAGATTCCTAATACTCCAAAGTCTGCATCTCCAAATGTTGTTCCTTGGAATCCTAATTTACCTAATAGTGGTAATAACATTGCTGGTAAGAAAGATATCATAATTCCATGAACAAAAGCTCCAACTATTGCTCCTCTTTTTCCTCCTGTAGCATTCCCATATATCCCCGCTGTTGCTCCACAGAAAAAGTGAGGAATAAGTCCTGGTACAATAATACTTAAACCAAAGAATGGTAATAAGAATATTGACAATAAACCTGCTAAAAAACTAGACATAAACCCTATAATTACTGCATTAGGTGAAAATGGAAATAAAGAAGGACAATCTAAAGCAGGTTTAGCATTAGGAACATACTTATCAGCTATTCCTTTAAATGCTGGTACTATCTCAGCTATTAACATTCTAACTCCTGATAACACAATATATACTCCTGCTGAAAACTCTATTGCTTGTAACAGTGAGAATGTTAAAAAGTTAGCTCCTCCTGAAACATTTGTCTCAACATAATCCTGACCTGCAACTAATGACACTATAATGTATAGTATAGCCATTGTTAAAGAGATTGATACTGATGTATCTCTTAAAAAAGAAAGGTTTTTAGGTACTTTTATATCTTCTGTAGAATTCGATTTATCTCCTACTAACTCTCCAATTTTTGCAGAAACCCAATAAGCAGATGATCCAAAATGTCCAAGTGCTAATTCATCTGTTCCAGTAATTTGCTCTGTATATTTTTGTAAAAGAGCTGGAAACAACGCCATAGCTGCTCCTAATATTAATGCACCTAATATTACTACTATAACTGAGTTAGCACCTGTAACAGAAAGTATTGCCGATAATAAACAAGCCATAAACAGAGTATGATGCCCTGTTAAGAATATATATTTAAATCTTGTGAATTTTGCAATAACTATATTTATAATCATTCCTAATAGCATAATTAATGCTGTTTCAGTTCCTAATGTTTTTTGAGCCAGTGCTACAATAGCCTCATTATTTGGAATAACCCCTTGAATACCAAATGCATAGTCAAACATTTTTCCAAATATATCTAGTGATTTAACTATAACACCTGCTCCTGCTCCTAGTATTACGAATCCCATAATTGTTTTTAGAGTTCCTGAAATAACTTCACTTGTTTCTTTCTTTTGAATTATTAATCCTACTAGTGCAAATAATCCTATCAATATCGCTGGTGTTCCCAGTATATCTTTCATTATTATATTTAATAACATTTTAAATCACCTCTTTTTATTATAAAACTGCTTCTAATTTTTCTTTTAACTCTTTAACACTTACAATGTTTTCTAAACCAATTAGTTTAGCACCCTCTCTTTTAAAGTTATCCATAATGTCTTTAGCACCTATAAAGATATCCGCTGACATTGTTTTAGCTGTAGTTAAATCAGTATGACTAACCTCAGCTTCCTTTCCTAATTCTTTTAATACTTTTTTAACATTTAACTCCATCATAAAGCTACTTCCTAATCCATTTCCACATAAAACTAATATTTTCATTTTTAATCCCCCTATATATTTTTTTCTATTTCTTCTATATTTATTGCTTCAAAAATTTTATTAACTTTCTCTTCATTGTCTAAAAGATCTGAAAGTTCTGTTAGAGCTTCTATATGTTCATTACTATCCTTTGCAGCTAAAACTATTACTAACTTTACTAACTCTTTATCTTTTGAATAAGAGACACCTTCTCTTATTAGTAGAAAAGAAAAGACAGTTTTATTAACTCCGTTTTCTGGTCTCGAATGTGGCATTGCTACTCCTGGCATTAACACTACATAAGGTCCTATCTCTTTTATATTACTTATCATTGCATCAACATATCTAGGTTCAATATCCTTTTTTTCTATTAAAGGTTGAGAAGCTATAATTACAGATTCTTCCCAATTTTTTACCTTATCAATTATTTGAATATTCCCATTTAACAATTTTTTTAACATATTCACTTCCTTTAAAAAGTAATTTTTAATACTCTTAAAATCATTATATACACTTTAATAAAAAAAATACATATACATATATTTTCAAATTGAAATTGAAAAATATAAAAAGAGAACATTAAAAATGTTCTCTTTCATAAAATTCAATATATTCAATTATATTTTCCTTACGCTTTGCAGTTCTCAATCTCTCTAAGAAGCTCTCTTCATTAACCAAATAATTTATATCTTTTAAAAATTCTAAATGCTCTATCCCATCTTTTGAAGAGAAAGGTATTAAAATATCTACAAGTTTCTTATTAGGAAACTCTATTGGCTTATCCAAAACAACTATTCCAAATCCTGTTTTAGTATCACTTTTTAATGCTTTAGCATGAGGGATTGCAACTTTATCACCAAGAACTATATAAGAACCGTATTTATTTATAGTTTCTATCATCTCATTTGTATACTCTCTTTGAACAAACCCTTGTTTTTCTAAGAGCTCTCCACTTATTCTAATAGCCTCTTTCCAATTTTTACATTTAACTCCTAAACTTATTCCATCCATTGTCAAATCTTTTATAGTTATTATTTTAGATTTTTCATCCTCTATAATTCTATGTTTAAATATCTCTAACAACTCTTTTTTTAATCCATTCATGTCGTTTATTGTGCAATGCTTTTCTATCCCACCAATTATTTCACTTAAAACAAATCTTTTCTTATGTTTAGGAACACCTTGATTTATAAGATTTAGAATATCATTATCTGTTAAAATTGCATTTACTTTTATACTTTTTATACCAATTTCATCCCCTATTTCAATTGTAGAAATAATTAGATCAATATCATTATTATCTAAGGTTACACTAAGTTTATTAAAAGGTATTATATCTATAATATTTACATTAAAATTTTCTCTTAACTGTTGAGCTAAAAGTTCCGAACTCCCATAACCATAGGTACAAACAACTAAAATATTTTTTATCTCTCTTTTCATCTTATTTTCTAAAGCCACTTTAAAATGAAGTGTTAAAAAAGCTAATTCATCATCAGAAACTTCTAATTTCAAAAATTCTTCCAATGGATATATAGCTAATC
>CAMTJB010000088.1 GCA_947072715.1 uncultured Fusobacteriaceae bacterium
CATTAGTTTTTTTAAAGTGATTACATCCAAAAAAACCTCTACTTGCTGATAAAGGACTTGGATGGACTCCTTCCAATATTAAATGTTTAGGGTTTGTTATTAATGCTTTTTTTAATTTTGCATTATTTCCCCATAATATAAATACTACAGGTTCAGTTTTTTCATTTATTTTTTTTAAAACAGCGTCTGTAAAAACTTCCCATCCTTTTTTACTATGAGAGTTTGCTTCCGCTTCTCTTACTGTTAAAGCAGTATTTAACATAAAAACTCCCTGTTCTACCCACTTTGTTAAATCACCAGTCTTAGGAATTTCAAAATCATTATCACTCTCTTTATACTCTAAAAATAGCTCTTTGTAAATATTTCTTAGGGATGGTGGAATTTTTATTCCTTCATTTACAGAAAAAGCAATTCCATTCCCTTGTCCCTCACCATGGTAAGGGTCTTGTCCTAATATTACAACCTTAACATCTTTATATTCTAAGTGATTAAATACGTTGAATATTAACTCTTTAGGAGGAAATATTCTTTTTTCAATGTATTCATTTTCTAAAAAACTCATTAATTTCTTAAAGTAGTCTTTTTCAAATTCCTCGCGTAATATCTCTTTCCAACTTCTAGATAAGTTTAAAATTTGGGGCCTCCTAATTTATAAATAACAATTTTTATAAGCAAAAGCCACCCTTAAAGATGGCTTTTGTCATATTAAAATATCTCATTATATCTCTATTTTTACTCTTTTTATTATTGTAAATATACATATTAATTATACTTAAATTAATAACTAAAGTCAATTATTTATTAAAAAGCAATTAGATTACCTAAGTACAATTTAATTTAATTATTTCCATGTCTATTTTAATATTTTTTATCTTTATTACTTGTTTTCTATGTTATAATATTATGAGAAAATAAAATATTTAATTTATAAAAAAGGGGTAATTATGCGTTTATTCTATAATGAACATATGGGTTGTATTGAAGTTATTACAGGAAGTATGTTTTCAGGGAAAAGTGAAGAATTAATTAAAAGATTAAGAAGAGTTAAATATGCCAATCAAAGCTTAGTTGTATTTAAACATTCATCTGACAGTAGATACGATGAAACTAAGGTTGCTTCACATAGCCATAATTTTATTGAAGCAATTCCAGTTGCAACAGTTGAAGATATGTTCACTATAGTTAGAAATAAATATGATAATGTAGAAGTTATCGGAATCGATGAAGTTCAATTTTTTGGTGAAACTGTTGTTGATTTCTGCCAAATGATGGCTAATGAAGGAAAAAGAGTAATTGTTGCAGGTCTTGATCAAGATTTTAGAGGAGAACCTTTTAAACCTATGGATGAGCTTCTTGCTAAAGCAGAGTTTGTTGATAAATTTAATGCTATTTGCATGGTTTGTGGAAGTCCAGCATCAAGAACACAAAGATTGGTAGATGGAGAACCTGCTTTTTATGATGACCCTATCGTTCTAGTTGGAGCTGCTGAAAGCTATGAAGCTAGATGCAGAAAACATCACATTGTTAAAAAAAGAGAGAATATAGAAAATATGTATATAAACAATAATAATAATATTAGTATAACTAAAAAGGATTAAGGTAACTAATGAATTTAAACTTAAGAGGACTAGAAAAAACAGATAAATTTGGTTTTATGTTTTATATTGCTTACGATGGAACTAAATTCCATTCTTTTGATGAGATGAATGGAAAAACAACAGTAAAATCAAAATTTAAAGATATTATGAATAGTATTGGATTTACTTGGGCTAAAGGGATTCAACAAGGTGGAAGAACTGATGCTAAAGTTAGTGCCAATGAAAATATATTATACGTTAGCAGCAGATATAACGATGATTTAGATAAATTAAAAAAAGAATTTAATTCTAAATCAGACTTTTTAAAAATTAAAAATATTGTAAAAACTTTACCTAATTTAGTTTTTCCAGATATGGTTGAGAGTAGAGAATATATCTATTCTTATCCCATAAAAAAAATCTTAAATTCATCTGAAAAAATCAGTGAACTTTGTATTTTAAAAAGTGGAACTTATGATGTTAGTGAATTTACAGATAAAAAAGGATTAGAACTTAAAAATCATATAAGAACTGTTAAAGTTCTTTATGAAGACGGCAAACTAAGATTTTTAGGTGACTCTTTTATGCCAAAACAAGTTAGAATTATGTCTAGTTTTATACTTACAAATTCTTTTGAGCCTCTTCCTGGAAAATATTTAATCCTTGAAAAAATTCATTTGAAAAATGAATTACAAAACATGCTTATATACAATAATAAAATAGATTTTTCTATTTTTAATCAGATTAAAGAGTTAGAAAATTTTAACTTTTCAGAAATTAAAACTGAAAAATTAGGAAATGATACAAATATTTTTTATATACCTAAAGATAAAAAAAGTGAATTTATAGGAAAAAATGGTAATAATGTAAAAAAATTAAAAAAAATAATTGGAAATATTTTAGTTAGAGAGGTTTAAATTATGAATAATTTCATTATGTCTAGAATTAATCAGGGATTAACTTTTCTTTTTGGTAGCTATAAAAATGAATGGAATTTAGAGATAAATGCTTTTTTAAATAAAGATGAATTTAATATTTTTCAAAATATGGGAAGATATGATAAAATCCACAGTTATAAAATTTTTAAAAAAATTAAATGTAATAAACTATTAAGAAATAATATACCTTTCTATAAATTAGCTCTTTTACACGATTGTGGAAAAGATAACTATTCTATTTTTAGAAGAGTTAAAAAAGTTTTAATAGGTGATAAAAAATTAGAAAACCATTCTATTGAAGGGTTTGAAAAATTAAAAAATATCAATATAGAATTAGCTCACTTAATTTACCAACACCATGATAAAACTGAAAATATTGAGATGTTAGAATTTCAGCGTATAGATAGTGAATAATTTTAATTTTATTGAAATAGGAGAAAAAAATAAAATATGAAAACAGAAAATAAAAATATTGCTACAGAATTAAAGAAACACTTATTAAAAGTAGAAAAACCTTCTAGATATCTTGGAAATGAATTAAATAGTATTCATAAAAAAGAATTTAAATCAAATATGTGTCTAGTTTTTCCTGATATTTATGAGGTTGGTATGTCTAATTTAGGATTAAGAATACTTTATAGCATTCTTAATAAAGTTGATGGATTTTATTTAGAAAGAGGATTTGCTCCAGATGTTGACATGGAAGAGATTATGAGAAAGGAAGACATATCTGCTTTTTCTCTTGAAACTAAAACAGCTTTAAAAGACTTTGATTTAGTTGGGTTCTCTCTTTCTTATGAAATGAGTTATCCTAATGTTTTAAATATTTTAGATCTTGCAAAAATACCTTTCCATGCATCTGATAGAGATGACTCTTACCCTATTATTATGGGGGGAGGAACATGTATGATGAATCCAGCTCCAATGGAAAAATTCTTTGATTTTATAGCTATTGGTGATGGTGAGGATAATATGCCAGAGATTGCAAGACGTATGGTTGCAAATTCTGGAAAAACAAAAAGAGAAAAATTAGAAGCTTTACAAGATATAGAAGGAATATATATACCTTCTATTCATAAAGGAAATAAAAAAATTCAGAGAGCTATTGTTAGAGATTTTGATAACACTGAATACTATGATAACCAATTAGTACCTTACATGGAAATAGTTCACGATAGAGCCTCTGTAGAGATTCAAAGAGGGTGTCCAAGAGGGTGTAGATTCTGCCAAGCTGGTATAGTTTATAGACCCCAAAGAGAGCGTTCATTTGAAAAGAATGTTGAGCTTATCGAGAAGATGATTGCAGGAACAGGTTACTCTGAAGTATCTCTTTCATCTTTAAGTAGTAGCGATTACTCAGATATTGATAAATTAATTAATAGATTAAAAGATAATCCTAAATATAAGAATCTTTCTATATCTTTACCATCTTTAAGAATGAATCCACACTCAGTTAAAACAGCTGAAGAGATTAGTGGAGGAAAAAGACCAAGCTTTACATTTGCACCAGAAGCTGGATCTCAAAGAATGAGAGATGTTATAAATAAAGGGGTTTCTGAAGAGGAGATTCTTGAAACGGCTATTGCTGCAGTTAATGCTGGATGGGAAAATTTTAAATTCTACTTTATGATTGGTTTACCTTTTGAAACAGATGAAGATGTTGCTGGAATTTTTGATCTTACAATGAAAGTTATGAAAGCTTGTCGTCAAATTACAAGAAGAGTAAATATAAATGTTAGTGTTTCTAACTTTGTTCCAAAACCTCATACACCTTTCCAATGGCAAAGTCAGATGAACTTTGATGAGATGAATAGAAAACATAAGATACTTAGAGAGCTTTTTGATAGAGCAAAAGGTATAACTTTAAAGATTCATGGAAAGAAAAAGTCTTACTTAGAAGGATTCCTTTCTCGTGGAGATGAAAGATCTGCTGATTTAATTGAGTTAGCTTATAGAAAAGGAGCTAAATTAGATGATTATACAGATAATTTCTCTATTTGGATGGAAGCTATGGAAGAGCTTGGTATAACAGAAAGCCAATACTTAGGTGAAAGAGATTTAAATGCTGTACTTCCTTGGGATGTTGTTCAAATTGGAGTAAATAAAGAATTCTTAAAATCAGAATATTTAAAAGCGCAAGAGGAAGCTTTAACTCCTGAATGTAGAGTTAAATGCTCTGGATGTGGAATTAAAAAATTAGTTCCTAACTGTGTAAGCTAAAACAAAAAGGAGATATCTAGATATCTCCTTTTCTTTTAACTTTTTTTTATATAAATTATACACTCTTCTGGGCAAGAACGTTGACAAGCTCCACAGTCAATACAAGTTGACTCATTTATCTCTCTTTTTCTACGTGACTTTTCTGTGATACAACCACTTCTACAAACTTTCTCACAAGTTCCACATCCCAAACATTTTTCACTTATTACCCTTCTTGGCATTCTAACCCTCCTAACTTTATTTTAAAGCACTTCTTAATCTTAATGCATTTGTAACAACTGAAACTGAACTAAATGCCATAGCGAATCCTGCAATAACTGGATTTAATAGAGGACCACCAAGAGCATATATTATTCCTGCTGCAAAAGGTATTCCTAAAATATTATAAATATATGCCCAGAAAAGATTCTGTTTTATATTTAATATAGTTTTCTCACTTAACTTTATCGCATCTACCACAGAATTCAAATTACTATTCATTATAACTATGCCAGCGGACTCTATTGCAACATCTATTCCACTTCCCATTGCTATTCCAACATCAGCTTGAACAAGTGCTGGTGCATCGTTTACGCCGTCTCCAACCATTGCAACAACATTTCCTAGTTCATCTTGTAATTTTTTTACTTCTTCTGCTTTGTGCTGAGGTAAAACTTCACTTATAACAAAATCTAATTCTAAATCTTTAGAAACTGCTTCTGCTATTCTTCTGTGATCACCTGTTATCATTCCAACTTTTATATCTCTCTTCTTAAGAGCAGCTATAGCTTCTTTGCTTGTTGGCTTTATTATATCAGATACTGCAATAAT
>CAMTJB010000089.1 GCA_947072715.1 uncultured Fusobacteriaceae bacterium
ATCAACAAAAAGCCTTTGTTTTACTAATTTTTTTTAGTATTACAATTGGCTAAAAGATTTGAAAATTAGGAGGAGTTATGGCGTTAACTAGAGAAGAAGTTTTGAAAATTGCTAAACTTTCAAGATTAGAATTTAAAAATGAGGAAATAGAGAGATTTCAAAATGATTTAAATAATATTTTTAAATATATAGATGAATTAAATGAGGTAGATACTTCTATGGTAGAACCTTTAACACAAATAAGTTTGGAAATCAATGCTTTTAGAGAGGATTTCATCAAAGAATCTTTAACACAAGAAAAAGCTATGAAAAATTCCCCAAGTCAAGCTGAGGGTATGTTAGTTGTTCCTAAAGTAGTAGGAGGAGAGAATTAATGATAAAAAAATTATTAGAATTAAGTGCTTTTGAAATTAGAGAAAAAATAATAAATAAAGAAATCACTTCTGAAGAATTAACAAAACTAGTTTTTGATAATATAGAAAAAACAGAATGTAAAATTGGTAGTTTTGCTAACTTTAGAAAAGAAAAAGCTCTTTCTGAAGCTCGTGCCATAGATAAAAAAATAGCTCTTGGAGAACCAGTTGGACTTTTAGCTGGAATCCCAGTAGCAATAAAAGATAATATGGTCTCAATTGGTGACCCTTCATCTTCATGTTCTAAAATGTTAGAAGGATATGAAGGTATTTATGATGCAACTGTTGTAAAGAAACTTAAAGAAGCTGGAGCTATTATAATAGGTAAAACAAATATGGATGAATTTGCCATGGGTTCTAGCACTAAAACATCATGTTTTGGAATGACAAAAAATCCTTGGGATTTAGAAAGAGTTCCTGGTGGTAGTAGTGGAGGAGCTGCTTCAACTATTGCTTCCCAACAAGTTTTTTTATCCCTTGGTTCCGATACTGGTGGTAGTATTAGACAACCAGCATCTTTTTGTGGAATAGTAGGATTAAAACCAACCTACGGAAGAGTTTCCAGATATGGTCTTATGGCTTTTGCCTCATCTCTTGACCAAATTGGACCTCTAGGTAAAAATGTACAAGATGTAGCTCTTTGTATGAATGTAATTTCTGGAAATGACGATTTTGATGCAACTTCTTCCACAACTCCAGTTCCTGATTTCCTTAAATATTTAAATCAAGATATAAAAGGAATTAAAATTGGAATTCCCCAAGAGTATTTCATAGAAGGGTTAAATGTAGAAATTAAAAAAATCATTTTAGATTCCATAGAAAAACTAGAGAAACTCGGTGCTGAAATTATTAAAATATCTTTACCTCATACTAAATATGCAGTATCTACTTATTATGTATTGGCACCAGCAGAAGCTAGTTCAAATTTAGGTAGATTTGATGGAATCAGATATGGACATAGAACTACCCAAGCTAAAAATGTAGATGAATTATATAATAAATCTAGAAGTGAAGGTTTTGGAGACGAAGTTAAAAGAAGAATAATGATGGGTACTCATGTTTTAAGTGCGGGGTTCTTTGACGCTTATTTTAAAAAAGCTCAAAAAGTTAGAACTCTAATTAAAAGAGATTTTGATTTAGCTTTTGAAAAAGTAGATGTTATCTTAACTCCTGTATCCCCTACAACTGCTTTTAAACTTACAGATATTAAAACTCCTGTTGAACTATATCTTGAAGATATTTTTACAATTCCTGCTAATATGGCTGGATTACCTGGACTTTCTGTCCCTGCGGGACTTGTACAAGGACTACCAGTTGGTATTCAATTTCTAGGTAAACATTTCGACGAAGGAACGCTTTTAAAAGTGGGAAGCGCCTTTGAAAAAGTAAGAGAAGAATGGATACTTCCAAAATTGTAAAAAATTAAAAAGAAAAAAGGAGTGAATAAATATGAAAGAATGGGAATCAGTAATAGGTTTAGAGGTCCATCTTCAACTTAAAACAGGAACTAAAGTATGGTGTGGTTGTGATGCTAATTATGATAATGCTCTTCCTAATACACATACTTGTCCAATTTGTTTGGGCCATCCCGGTGCTTTACCTAAACTTAATAAAAAAGTTGTAGAATATGCTATAAAAGGTGCACTTGCACTAAATTGTAAAATAAATAAAAACAGTGGTTTCGATAGGAAAAATTATTTCTATCCAGATACTCCTAAAAATTATCAAATAACACAATTTGAAACTCCATATTGTGAAGCAGGATATATAGATTTTACCTTGAATTCCGGAAAACAATTAAGAACTGGAATTACTAGAATTCAAATAGAAGAAGACGCTGCAAAAAATATTCATGGTGAACATGAATCTTTCATTAATTTTAACAGAGCATCTATGCCACTAGTTGAAATAATTTCAGATCCAGATTTAAGAAGTTCAGAAGAAGCTTATGAGTATTTAAATACTTTAAAAAGTATTATAAAATATACTAAAATAAGTGATGTCTCCATGGAGCTTGGCTCTTTAAGATGTGATGCTAATATTTCTGTTATGAAAAAAGGTTCTAAAGTTTTTGGAACAAGAGTTGAAGTTAAAAATTTAAACTCTTTCAAAGCAGTAGCTAGAGCAATTGATTATGAAATTGGAAGACAAATTGAAGTGATTGAAAATGGTGGAAGTATTTCTCAAGAAACTAGACTATGGGATGATAATGTTCAAGTTACAAGACTTATGAGAAGTAAAGAAGAAGCTATGGATTATAGATATTTTCCAGAACCTGATTTACCTAGACTTATCATAACTGATGAGATGATAAAAGCTGTAGAAATAACTATGCCTGAAAAGAAAAGTGATAAATTAATTAGATTTACAAATACTTATAAATTACCAGAATATGATGCTAACTTAATTTGTCAAGATATGGAACTTGCAGATTATTTTGAAGAAGTAGTAAAAACTTCAAATAATCCAAAACTTTCTTCTAACTGGATAATGTCAGAAGTTATGAAAAATCTGAAAGAAAAACATATTTCTATTGAAGATTTTTCTATCTCTGCTAATCATCTAGGTGAAATAATAACCCTTATAGATAAAGGAGTTATCTCTAATAAAATAGCTAAAGAAGTTTTTGAAATAAAATTAACTGATACTAGAACTCCACAAGAAATTGTTACTGCCAATGGTATGGTTCAAGTGGCCGACAGTGGTGCTATTGAAATAATGGTTATGGATGTAATTACATCTAACCCTAAAATGGTAGAAGATTATAAATTAGCAGATGAAGGAAAAAAACCTAGAGTTATAAAAGGACTTATAGGTCAAGTAATGAAGCTTTCAAAAGGAAAAGCTAACCCTGAATTAGTTGCTAATTTAATGGAAGAAAAATTAAAATAAAATATGTAACTAAAAAATAAGGTGCTGTAAAAAGCTTCCTTATTTTTTTTAAGCTTCTATCGTGGAAAATAAAATATTTACACATTTAAAAACACATGTTATAATACACTAGTATTTTTAATTTGAAATTATTTTTATAAAACATATGCTTTGGGAGGAATACAATGAAAAAAATAAGTTTAATAGCTTTTTTACTTATATCTACTATGGGAAAGGCTGCATCTATAGACCATATTATGAATTATACGGCTGAATATTCTGCTAATCCTGCACTACAAGGTTCAACTAATTATAGTTCCACTGTTAATTTTAATCCAGCAGGTCTTATGAGGCTTAATAACGGTTTATATATGAATGGTGGGCTTCAATATGCAACTGGTGGTTATGAGATGAAATATGATGGAAAGAGCTACAAATCTGATTTAGGTTCTCCAGTACCAAATTTTTCTTTATATAAAAAATATGATAACTATGCTATATTTTGGACTTTAGGTGGTATCGGTGGTGGTGCAGCACTTAACTACAATGATGGGATAGCTGCTTATAAAAAACTTGAAGATAAACTTGATAAGATATTTCCTGGAGCAATTAAAATAACTGACTCTTCTGCAAAAGGATCTAATGTCTACGTTCAATCAACACTGGGAACTGCATTTAATATAAATGAAAACCTTTCCATGTCAATAGCAGGAAGAGTTGTTCATGGGAAAAGAGATTTTGAAGGGAATGTTGAAACAACTTCCCCTATACTTGGAAATAATACACTAAGTGTAGATGCTGAAAGAGAGGCTTGGGGACTAGGAGTTCAACTGGGACTTAACTACGCTGCTACAGAAAAATTAAACTTAGGACTTAGATATGATTCAAAAATAAAAATGAATTTTAAAACTGATTCTACTGTGGGTGCTCCTTTACCTGTTGTAGGAACAAATTTTGACACTCTCTACCTTGAATATAAAAATGGAATGAAATCAAGAAGAGATTTACCAGCTATTTTAGCCCTTGGAGCACAATATAAAATTACTCCAGCTTGGACTGGGTTTGTTGGTGGAAACTACTACTTTAATAAATCTGCCAATATAGATGAAAAAGTTCAAGGAAAAGATAAAAAAGACGAAAAGTCAGTACTTAGAAAATATAAAGATGGTTATGAATTCTCTCTTGGTTCTGAATATCAAATCAATGAAAAATGGGCTTGGCTTGCTGGTGCTAACTACGGTGTTACAGGAGCAGAAAAAGAAAATTATCATGATTCAGAATTTGCTGTAGACTCATTAATGTTAGGAACAGGAGTTAAATATAAATATAACGATGCACTAGAATTATTAGGATCCGTTGCTCATTATTTCTATAATACATCTAACTCTACTGCAGGAGATATTGAATATATAAAAGAAACTACTGTATTAGGAGCAGGATTTACATATAAATTTTAAAAATATTTTTTAAAAATAAGATAAATTATAGAAAAAAAAATGGAATAGTGTTATAATAACCTTAATATTTATTTTGTGAGTAATATTATTTGAGACTTACAAAAGGGGGGGATAACAGTTATGCCAAAAAAAGCAATATTTAAAAAGAAACAAATTCATAATAAAGCTTATGAATTATTTGAAAAATGGGGATTGGAAGAAATAACAGCGAGAAACCTTGCTAAAGCTTTAAATGCTTCTCCAGCACCTATTTACAGCTGTTACAAATCAATGGATGAACTTAAAGATGAGCTTGTAGAAAGAGCAAAAAAGACATTTTTAGAGTACTTAACAAATACTGAAACTGATTTTGTATTTTTAAATATAGGATTAGGTATTTGTCGTTTCGCAAGAGAAGAAAAACAATTATTTAAAAGTATTTTTTTTAAAGGCATCTCTTATCGAGATTTAATAAGGGAATTTAGAGATTTAGTTATTATGGAAATAGAAAAAGATTTAAGATTTACAAATATTGACAAAGAAAAAAGAAGTATTATGTTTTTAGATTCTTGGATTTATGTTCATGGACTTTCTACTTTAATTGCTACTGGATACTTTGATGATATCACTGAAGAAGAGATAAAAGAAAGAATTTTAGAAGCACCTGGAGTTCTTTTATACAAAAGATTAGAACAAGAAAAAAATAAATAAAATTAATTTAAAGGGTTTAAATTCTGTAACTTATAGAACTTAAGCCCTTTGTAACTACTCAGCTGTGAGTACTACAAAAAACAAAAAATAGCCAAATAATAG
>CAMTJB010000090.1 GCA_947072715.1 uncultured Fusobacteriaceae bacterium
TACTTGTATAGTAGCTTTTATTGATATTCTAGGATTTAAAGAGATGGTATTTAAATCTGGTAAGGATGAGGATAAGTATCTAATGATATCTAAGGCTCTTGGATACTTGAAGAACTTGGAAAAAGATCATGATTGGGTTAAAAAATTTATTGCAGTAGAAGAGGATGCTCAGAAAAAAGGAGAAGAAAATTTCTTAATAGATAAGCTAATGAGAGTTACTTGTTTTTCAGATTCTATTTTAATCTCTGTAAAATTAGAGGAAAAAGAGGATAGATTTAATGAGGTTTTTTCAACATTAGTTGCATATATTGCCTTTGTAGGAAATTTTTTAATAAAAAATGGAATTTTAATTCGTGGGGGAATCACTATAGGGGATTTAGTTCATACAAGAGAAGGTGTTGTTTACGGTAGAGGACTAATAAAAGCACATGAATTAGAAAGTGAAACTGCTATTAATCCAAGAATTATTTTATCAAAAGAAGTAATAAAAAAATTGAACTATCCATTAGATAGTAAAAAAAATAGATATCCTTATCACCAATATCTTAGAAGATTTGATGATGGATGCTTAGGATTTCATCAATTAACAATTTTACAAGTTATGGATTCATTAGAAGAAGAATTATTCTTAGAAATGTTTGAAGAAGATAAAGCAACAATTATTGATAAAATTAAAAGTGTAATTATAAGTGAATTAGATAATAACTTTGAGAAAACAGAGGTATTTAGTAAATACAATTGGTTAAAAGAAGAGTTTAACAAACTAGTTCTTCCAAGTAATCCTGCCAGGGAAAAAATAGAGCTTATAAATGAAAACTTCAATATATATTATGAACGTCAAAATTATACTAAAATAAAAAAGATAATTAATTAAATAAGATTATAATGTTTTAAAAAATATAGAGTTAGAAATATGAATCAAAATAACTTGTTAACTTTCATTTAATGTAGTATAATTGTAATACACAGTTTTAAAGGAGGTTTAACATGTCTGTTGTATCTGTAAGGTTAAGTGCTGACGAAGAAAATCTATTAAAGAAGATGGCAAACTTTGAAGGAATCGGACTTTCTAGTTATATAAAAAAAATTGCATTTGAGAGATTAGAAGAAGAGTATGATTTAAAACTTGCTGAAAATATTTATAAAGAACATACAGAATCAAATGCTAAAACTTATTCTTTTGAGAGTGTAGTAGAGGAATTAGGAATTGAGTTATGATTGAATATAAAATTGAATTTTCAGACAACGCTCTGATGAGTTTAAAGAAATTAGATAAATCAGTTCAATTAATTATATTAAAATGGATAAAAAAAAATTTAATTGGTAGTAGTGACCCTAGATCTCATGGAAAAGCACTAGTTGGAAATAAAAAGGGGTTTTGGAGATATAGAGTTGGTAATTATAGATTACTTTGTAATATCAAAAAAGATATTTTAATAGTTTTAGTACTTGAAATTGGTCATAGAAGTGACGTTTATAAATAGAAGACTCTGGTTAACTCCTGGAGTCTTCTATTTGTTTAAATTAATTTTCTTTATTAAAGATTTGTTAAATAAAAGGAATTCAACTCTGTTTATAGAAATATACTAATAGTATAATATATTTATAATTAATTATTAATTATAAAAAAATGGAGGTTTTGTTATGGGGTTTTTCAAAGAGTTTAAAGAATTTGCAATACGTGGAAATGTAGTTGATTTAGCAATAGGGGTAATTATTGGTGGAGCTTTTGGAAAAATAGTTTCAAGTATAGTAAATGATATAATTATGCCTTTAATAGGGATAGTTGTAGGGAATGTAGATATTTCATCTTTAGCTCTAACAATTCCGTCTGACATTTCTCATGCAGAGCCTGTTGTATTAAAATACGGAATGTTTTTACAGAATATTATTAATTTTATAATAATTGTTTTCTGTATATTTGTTTTTGTTAAGATTATTAATAACTTTAAAAAGAAAGCAGAAGAAACACCTGCAACACCGCCAGCTCCTTCTGCTCAAGAAGTTTTACTTACAGAGATAAGAGATTTACTTAAAAAATAAATAAATGAATTATATTGTTAGCTAAATAAAAATTAAAAAAGTAATTATTTGTCTCATGGATTTGTAATTACTTTTTTAATTTGATTAAATTGATTTTTAATGTAACTTGAGCTATACTACTAATATTAATTAGAAAAAATAAAACTTTAAATAAAGTGTGGTTTAAAGCAATAAGGGAGAGTTATGATGTACTTGATAAAAGATGTTGCAGAGAAGATTGGAATTTCAGCTCATACAATTAGATATTATGAAAAATGTGGGTTATTGCCTTATATTTCAAGAGATGCAAATGGAATAAGAAAATTCTCTCAAGATGATATTTTTTGGTTAGAAATTATAAAATGTTTAAAAAATACAGGAATGACAATAGAAGATATAAAAGGTATTGTAGATCTTAGTTTAAAGGGTGATGGTACTAAAGAGCAAAGAAAGGAAATCCTTTATGATCATAGAAAAAAAATACTGAATCAGATAAAAGAATTAAAAGATAATTTAAAGAAAATAGACTTAAAAATTTCATGGTATGAAGACGATTCAAATTTTTGTAAATAAATATTGACTTAGAGTTAACTCTAAGGAGTATACTAAAATTAATTAAATAATTAGGAGGAAAAATTTATGTTAAATTTTAATTTTTATAATCCCACAGAGATAGTTTTTGGAAAGAATACGATAAAGAAGTTAGACAAATTAGTACCTAAAAATGCTAGAGTTTTAGTAACTTATGGTGGAGGTTCTGTTATAAAAAATGGAACATTAGATGAAGTTCTTAAAAATCTTTCAGGAAGAGTGGTATTTCAATTTGGTGGAATAGAACCAAACCCACAATTTGATACACTAATGAAAGCTGTAGAAATTGTAAAAAAAGAAAACGTAGATTTTCTATTAGCAGTTGGTGGAGGATCAGTTATGGATGGAACAAAATTTATAGCTCTTTCATCAAAGTATAATGGAAATCCTTTAGAATTACTTACACCAGATTTTGGTTTAGCACCAGTTGATAGTGCTGTTCCAATGGGAACTGTAGTAACTTTACCTGCAACAGGTTCAGAAATGAATAATGGAGCAGTAATAAGTCATAAAAGTCTTAAAGTTCCAGTTTTTAGTATGCATACATTCCCTAAGTTTTCAATACTAGACCCAACAGTGACATTTTCATTACCAAAAACTCAAGTTGCTAATGGTGTTGTAGATACATTTATACATACAGTGGAGCAATATGTAACATACCCAGTAGATGCTAGATTCCAAGATAGAACTGCTGAAGGAATATTAAAAACACTTATTGAAATAGGAAAGACAACTGTAGAAGAGCCAACTAACTATGATGCTAGAGCTAATCTTGTATGGTGTGCAACAATGGCATTGAATGGATTAATTGGTGCAGGAGTTCCACAAGACTGGACAACACATATGATAGGACATGAGGTTACTGCTATGTTTGGAGTAGATCACGGAAAAACTCTTGCTATTTTACAACCTGCTATTTGGGAAATAAGAAAAGAGAAGAAAAAAGCTAAACTAGTTCAATATGCAGAACGTGTTTGGGATATAACAGAAGGAACTGAAGATTCTAAAATTGAAAAAGCAATAGAGAAGACTCGTTCTTTCTTTGAAGAGCTAGGAATAAAAACTCATCTTTCAGATTATGGAATAACTGAGGATAAAATTGAGGATTTAATTACTGCTTTAGAAAAAAATGGAAGAACTCAATTATCTGAATCAGGAGATTTAACTTTAGATATTAGTAGAGAAATTTTAAGAAAAGCTCTGTAATTTAAATTTAAAACTTAAAATATTAATTTTAAAACTACAAATAGAGATATAAATATAAAAAAGAAATTCCAAGCTTTAGTTTAATACTTTAGCTTGGAATTTCTTTTTTATATTAGTTTTATAATTAGATTACTTATTTAAAATCGATCTCTTTATGCTCTGATAAAAAGATTTCTGATTTAGGCTTAGAAGTTTTAGCTATAATCTTTCCGTTTCTTATAGAATACAGAACTTTTGCTTGAAGTCTAATTACATTAAAATCATCTTTTTCAGATAAAATAATGAAGTTAGCACTGTTTCCAATTTTTATTCCATAATCATCTAAACAAAGTGTTTTTGCAGAGTTAGAAGAAATCATATCTAAAGATTTTTGAATCTCTTCATATCCCATCATATGACAAACGTGTAGCCCCATATGAGCAACTTGAATCATATTACCATTTCCCATAGGATACCATGGATCAAAGATGTCATCATGACCAAAACATACGTTGATTCCAGCTTCCAAAAGTTCTTTAACCCTTGTAACTCCTCTTCTTTTTGGATATGTATCAAATCTTCCACCAAGATGAATATTAACAAGTGGGTTAGCTACAAAATTTATTCCAGAATGTTTTAAAGTTCTAAAAAGTTTATATGAGTAAGCATCATTATATGATCCCATTGCAGTAGTATGACTGGCAGTAACTTTATGTCCTATTCCAGCTTTCCAAGATTCAGCAGCAAGTACTTCTAAGAATCTTGATTGCTCATCATCAATTTCATCACAGTGAGCATCAATCATCTTATTGTATTTAACAGCAAGTTCAACAACCTTTCTGATAGATTCAACTCCCCAATCTCTTTGATGCTCGAAATGAGGTATTGCACCAATAACATCTACTCCCATAGTAATAGCTTTTTCTAGAAGTTCAACTCCATTTGGGAATGATAAGATTCCCTCTTGAGGAAATGCAACAAGTTGAAGAGTTACATATTTTTTCATCTCTTCTTTTATTTCAATCATAGCTTCTAAAGCCATAAGTGTTGGATCAGTAATATCAACATGTGTTCTTATAAATTGTATTCCATTAACAATTTGCCATTCAATAGCTTTTTTAGCTCTTCTCTTGATATCTTCCTTTGTTAAGAACTCTTTTCTTTCACTCCAACATTCAATTCCTTCGAAAAGAGTTCCACTCATATTCCAACGAGGTTCTCCAGCTGTTAAAGTAGTATCTAAATGGATATGTGGCTCTATAAAAGGAGGCATTACTAAATTTCCTTCTGCATCAATAATAGTTTTAATATTTTCAGTTTCAGTTATTTCTTCAATAGAAGCGATATTTTTAAATTTCCCATTTTCTATATAGATATTCCATAAACCTTCTTGTCCACGGATATGTGCATTTTTAATTAGCATAGTTCAACTCCTCATTTTTTATTAATATTTTAGTTAGTCCATAATAACTTATCATACTTACAAGTACAGAGTTTAAAGGTGCTATTCCAGGTAAAAGTTTAGCAGCTATAACACCAAGTGCCCATGCAGTAATTGCAATCCAGTTAATATTTTTAAATTCCATATTTTCGATTTTATCATAATTTCCTTTTTTAACAAAGAAATAATCAGCAATTATGATTGCACCGATTGAAGGTAGTAAAGTGGTTAATA
>CAMTJB010000091.1 GCA_947072715.1 uncultured Fusobacteriaceae bacterium
TTGCTGATTTTATAGATAAAATAAAAAAAGAAAAAGCTTTAGAAATAGGTAGTGGCACAGGAATAATACCAATTTTATTGTTGGCTAAAGATAAAATTGAAAATTCTAAAATTGTAGCACTAGAACTACAGGAAAAAATGTATCAATTAATACAAAAAAATATAATATTAAATAATTGCACGGATATAATAGAAACTATCAATATAGATGTAAAAAATTATAATATAGGAAACAGTTATGATGTAGTTTTTTCAAATCCACCATATATGGTTGTTGATGGGAAAAAGAAAAATGAAAATTTAGGGAAATTAATATCAAGACATGAAGTTATGCTAGATTTAGATGACTTAGTAAAACATGCAAAAAGATTATTAAAACCTATTGGTAAATTTTATATGGTTCATAGGACACATCGTTTGCAAGATATAATAGCAACCCTTGCAAAATATGATTTTAATATAGAAAAAATTCAGTTTGTTTATCATAAACAAGGTGAAAAATCTAACTTAGTTTTAATAAAAGCTAATAAAGGTATAAAGAAAATATTAGAAGTTCAAGAGCCTAAGTATATATCAGAATTTTAGAGTAAAAAAGGGGGGTGATTGAAGCACCCTCTTTTTATCTTGAAATAACTTTAAGGAGTTGTAATATGTTTAAGTTAATATCAAAATATAAGCCAACTGGAGATCAACCAGAAGCGATAAAAAAAATGTTATTGAATATAGAAAACGGAGTAAAGGATCAGACTTTATTAGGAGTAACAGGATCGGGAAAAACTTTTACAGTAGCAAATGTAATTGAAAAGACAGGAAGGCCTGCTCTAATTTTAGCTCCCAATAAGACTCTTGCAGCTCAGTTATATCAAGAGTATAAAAATTTTTTTCCTGAAAATGCTGTAGAGTATTTTGTGTCATATTATGATTATTATCAACCAGAGGCATATATACCTTCAACGGATACTTATATAGAAAAAGATTCGGCTATAAATGAAGAGATAGACAAATTAAGAAATGCTGCTACAGCAGCTCTTATTCATAGAAGAGATGTTATAATAGTTGCCTCTGTATCAGCAATTTATGGATTGGGATCACCTGAAATTTATAGAAATAATACAATTCCTATTGACTTAAAAACTGGAATATCAAGAAAAAAAATTATAGAAAAATTAATTAATATAAGATATGAAAGAAATGATATAGATTTTCAAAGAGGTCGTTTTAGAATAAAGGGAGATGTAATAGATATTTATCCATCATATATGGAGACAGCCTATAGAATGGAATTTTTTGATGATGATTTAGAATCAATTTCAGAAATTAATACACTAACAGGTCAAAAGATAAATAAAAAATTAGAAAGAGTAATTATATATCCTGCAACACATTACTTAACTGCAGAAGATTCTTTGGATAGAGTTGCAGATGAGATAAAGCATGATATGATTGAGGAAGTTAAAGAATTTGAAGAAAAAGGCAAGTTGCTAGAAGCTCAGAGATTAAAGCAGAGAACACAGTATGATATAGAGATGATTAGAGAGATAGGACATTGTAAAGGGATAGAAAATTACTCTAGATATTTAACAGGAAGACCACCAGGATCAACACCTGAAACGCTATTAGACTATTTTCCAGAAGACTTTATAGTGTACATAGATGAATCTCATGTAACTGTTCCCCAAATAAGAGGGATGTATAATGGAGATAGAGCAAGAAAAACTAATCTAGTGGACAATGGTTTTAGATTAAAATCAGCTTTAGATAATAGACCACTAAGATTTGAAGAGTTTAGAATGCTAACTAATCAAACTATTTTTGTTTCAGCAACTCCAGGTGATTTTGAAATTGAAAATTCTAAAGGGCATATAGCGGATCAGCTTATAAGACCAACAGGAATTGTTGATCCTGAAATTGAGATAAAGAAAAGTAAAAATCAAGTAGATGATTTATTGCAAGAGATACATATTGAAATAGAAAAAAAGAATAAAATTTTAGTTACAACATTAACTAAAAAAATGGCAGAAGAGCTCACAGAATATTATGCAAATCTAGGGGTAAGAGTAAGATATATGCACTCTGAAATTGATACTATTGAGAGAGTTAGTATAATTCGTTCTCTAAGAAAAGGGGAATTTGATGTGCTAGTAGGAATAAATCTTTTAAGAGAGGGATTAGATATTCCAGAGGTAGGTCTGGTTGCTATACTAGAAGCAGATAAAGAAGGTTTTTTAAGAAGTAAGAGATCACTTATTCAAACAATAGGAAGAGCAGCAAGAAATGTAGAGGGTAGAGTTATACTTTATGGAGATATTGTAACTGATTCCATGAGGATAGCAATAGAGGAAACTGATAGAAGACGAAAAAAACAAAGAGAGTATAATGAATATAATGGTATAGATCCTAAGAGTATTGTAAGAGAACTTGGAGAGGAATTACTAAATTTGGATTACGGAATACCAGATATTTCTATTGAAAATAAAAAAGGTAAAAAATACGAATCTAAAAAAGAGATAGAAAAAGATATAACAAGATTAAAAAAAGAGATAGAGAAGCTAGCTGAAGAGCTAAATTTTGAGGATGCTATAAAACTTAGAGATGAAATGAATAAATTAAAATTAGTAATGCTAGACTTTTAAAATATGATAAAATAAAGTGAGAAAAAATATAAAAGTTGCAAGAAATGGGGATAATAGTATATAGTGTATATGCTATCATAGCGGAAATATTTGCTAAAATAGAGATAAGGAGGACATTATTGAAAGAAAATATTTATTCGGTAACGGAATTCAACAAAGAGTTAAAAGAGTATATAGAAAATAATGCTCGATTTTCTAATTTTTTTTTAAAGGGAGAAATGTCTACAGTTTCTTATTATAAAAGTGGTCATCTTTATTTTAATTTAAAGGATAAAAATTCTCAAATTAAATGTGCTGCTTTTAATTATAAATATAAACAGATACCTGAAGATTTAAAAGAAGGGGATCAAGTAAAAGTATTCTGTGATTTAGGTGTGTATGAGAATAGAGGAGAAGTTCAAATTCTTGTTAGACATGTAGAAAAGCTGGATGAGTTAGGTGAAAAATTTCTAGAGCTAGCTAAACTAAGAAAAGAGTTAGAAGAGAAAGGTTATTTTTCTGAAGAATATAAACAAAAGCTTCCTAAATATCCTAAAAATATAGGGGTAGTAACAGCATTTACAGGAGCAGCACTTCAAGATATAATAAAAACAGCTAAAAAAAGAGATTCTAGAATAAATATATATGTGTTTCCTTCTAAAGTTCAAGGTATAGGAGCAAAAGAAGAGATCGTAAAAGGGATAGAAGTTTTAAACTTAATTCCTGAAATAGATTTGATTATAGCTGGTAGAGGTGGAGGAAGTATTGAAGATTTATGGTGTTTTAATGAAAGGGAAGTAGCTATGGCATTCTTTAATTCAAAGAAACCTATAATATCAGCAGTAGGTCATGAAGTTGACCATCTTCTATCAGATTTAACAGCTGATGCTAGAGCAGCTACACCAACTCAAGCCATAGAGATGTGTGTTCCAGAAAAAAGAGAGTTACAAGAAAATATAAATGGAAGGGTAAGATTTATAAAGAAAGTAATGAACTCTAAAATTGAAACAGCAGAAAAAGAGTTAAAAGAACTAAAAGGAAACTACTATTTAAAAAGTTTCTATAAAGAACTGTGTAAATTATCTCATCAATTAGTTTTAAAAGAAGAGATTTTAAATAATAGAATTAAAAATATTCTTTTAGAAAAGGAGTCTCAACTTAATTTAAAGATAGAGAGTATTTACAATAAAAATCCTATTCAGATATTGAGAAAAGGATATTCAATAACAAGCATTGATAATAAAATTATAAAAGATGTATCCATTTTAAAAAAAGGAGATAAAATAAAAACTCAGATAAAAAATGGTGTCATATATAGTATAGTAGAGGAGTTGAAAAAAGATGAAATTAAAGACTAAAATATTATTAGTATGTATTAGTTTACTTATTGGGAGTACAATAGCTTTTGGAGCAGTGGCTCCTATAGATTATAAATCTAGAGAATCAAGAGAGGAGAGCTTGAAAGCTCAGGTATCCACAACAAGTGATCCAGGGCAATTGTTTAGAATGGGAGATGAACTTTTCAAAATAGGTAAGTTGGAGGAAGCTAACAAAGCTTTTAAAAAGGGAGCAATTACTTCAGACAATATAATGGGAGCAGCAACATGCTCAAGACTTTTAGGAGATTATGATGAAGCTGTAAAAAATTATTCTAAATTAGTGGATAAAAATACATATTTATATGAAGCTTATTTTGGAAGAGCATTAGCATATAGGGGATTAGAAGAGTATAATAAGGCTATAGAAGACTTTAAAGAAACTTTAAAAATAGGAAAAAGTGAGTATAGCTATGCAGGATTAGGAGATTTATATATTTTACTTGGAAGAGATGGAGAGGCTAAAGAAATTTTAGAAGAGGGGAATAAGTACTACCCTGAATCGGCTCTTATTAAAAAATTATTAGTTAGAGCTTATAAAAGATAAAATTAAATAAACTGTTCTCTACTATAGGGAGGTACATATTTATGAATGAATGGTACAAGTTAAAAATAAAAGGTCTAAGTGATTCAAATATTAGGGCTCTTTTAAATGTTGCAAAAACCTATAGTGAGATTTTTAATTTAACTAGAGAACAATTTATGTTATATCTTAATTTTAATAGTGATATTATAGACAAAATAATGTCATCTAAAGAAGTTAATTTAGAGCTAGAATTAAAAAAATTAGAAGATAATAAAGTTAAGGTATTATTTATTCAAGATGAGGATTATCCAGAAAATTTAAAAAATATAGGAAACCCACCACTATTTTTGTATTATAAAGGTAATATTAAGTTATTAAAAGAGTTTACAATAGGAGTTGTAGGAACAAGAAATGCCACTTGCTATGGAAAGATTGTATGTGAAAAATTCACAAAAGAATTGGTTGAAGCAGGTATAGTTACAGTGAGTGGATTAGCTTTAGGAATTGATGCAATTTGCCATAAAAAAACTTTATCGGTAAAAGGAAAAACCATAGGAATAGTTGGTAGTGGTTTAGATGTTATTTACCCAAAAGAAAATAGAAGATTATGGGAAGATATAGAGAAAGAGGGGTTATTGATATCTGAATATCCTTTAGGAACTCAACCACAACAATATCACTTTCCAATGAGAAATAGAATAATAGTAGGTATAAGTAAGGGAATTTTAGTCGTAGAGAGTAAAGAAAAGGGTGGAAGTTTAATAACTGCCAGCATTGCAGTGGAAGAAGGAAAAGATGTTTTTGCTATTCCAGGAGATATATTTTCAGATTTTTCTCAGGGATGTAATAACCTAATAAAAAATAGTCAGGCAAAATTAGTAGTAAAAGTAGAGGATATATTAGAAGAGTATGGAATAAAGATAAGTGTTTTAAATA
>CAMTJB010000092.1 GCA_947072715.1 uncultured Fusobacteriaceae bacterium
TAAATATCCCTATAACTAATAAGGCTAATAAATTTATAATTACTCTTTCTTTGGGAGTATTTCCACTTGTTTTTTTTAATTTATACATGGGAAATACTATACTTAAAGGTGGGAATAGAGAAATTATTGTTATAAAAAAACTTCCTAGAATCAATGCGTTTAAAATTATGTTCATTCTCTAACTCCTCTAATTTTCTATGACTATTCCACCAAAAAAATCAGCTATTTTTTTCGTATAATCTTCTGATTTTTCTCTTTTTTCCTCTTTACCACCACAAATTTGATAATTTATATTTAATGGGGTTCCTAAAATTTCTGAAAATACTTTCTCTAAAATTTCATTATTAGCTGGCTTTTTCATCTGTTTTTCAGAAAAACTATTTTCATAAGAAAACTCAACTATTAAAGTATTATCTTCCATTTTTAGTGGTTTAGCATTTATTAAAAATGCTATCAAAGATATTTTATATTTTTTTATATTTTTTAAAGCTAGATTCCAGTTATCTGTTATCTCTTTAAATTTTATCTCTCTTTCACTACTTTTATTTCTTTTTTCTGTATTACCTACTGTATCTACTTTATTTATAGATATCTCTTCTTTTTCTCTTCTTGGTATATAATTATTTTCAGATTCATGCTTTTCAACACTCTGAACTTCATTTACCTTATTAGACTTTAGTATCTCTTCAATAACAACATAACCCAACAATCTCTTATCTTCTTCATATTTGAATTTTGATATTGCAGTATATATTGAAGAAATTATTTTTAAACCTACTTCTGATGTCATCTCTTTTTTCTGTATCAAATCTCTAGTAGTCTTTGCTAAGTCTTTAAAAAAACTCTCTATGTCCAAAGAATCTATCCATAGCTCTTCTAAATGAGCCACCAAAGATTCTTTATCTTTCTTCTCTATACTTTCAATAAAATCCTTTATCTTTTGTAATGGAGTTATTCCCAGTATTCTTTCAATTTTTTCACGAGTTATCTCTTCGTTCATAAAATTAATATATACTCTTTCTAAAATAGAAATAGCATCTCTCATACTACCACATGAACTTTCATAAATTACATTTAAAGCTTCATCATCTATTTGTATCCCTTCTTGCTTGGAAATATACTCCAATCTCTCTTTCATTTTAAGAAAAGGGATAGTCTTAAAGTCATATCTTTGACAACGAGAGATTATAGTGGGTAATATCTTTTCTGGCTCTGTTGTTGCCAATATAAAAATTGCATGTTCAGGTGGTTCTTCTAACGTCTTTAATAAAGCATTAAAGGCTTCTTTTGTAAGCATATGAACTTCATCTATTATATAAATCTTCTTTCTACCCTTAGCAGGTTTATAGTTGATTTTATCTTTTAGTTCTCTAATCTCATCTATACCTCTATTAGAAGCTCCATCTATTTCTACCATATCCATAAATGTCCCTTCGGTTATAGCTTTACAGTTTTCGCATGTATTACATGGCTGATCTGTAACTCCATTTGTCATACAATTAACTCCTTTAGCTATTAATCTAGCTAAAGTTGTCTTTCCTACTCCACGAGGTCCACTAAAAAGAAAAGCGTGTGCCAACTTATCACTTTTTAATGAGTTTCTTATTGCTTTTATAATTTCATCTTGTCCAGATACTTCATTAAAATCGTTAGATCTATATTTTCTATATAGAGTGATGTGCATCTTTTCCTCCTATTTAATTATTCTAAATCATATTTTTGCATTTTTGTTCTTAGTGTATTTCTTGTAATTCCTAAGAACTCTGCTGTTTCTACTTTTTTACCATTAGTTGTTTCTAAAATCTGTTTGATTAATTCTTTTTCAACTTTTGATATTATTTCATCATAATATTCAAATTTATTATTTTTCTTTAGAGCAACTATTTCACTATTAACCCACTCTTTCAAAGATAAACTTTTCGTTTGATTATCACAAAGATTCATTGAAGTTCCTAATAAATTATTAGGTAAATCATCTAAAACTATTGTACTTCCTCTAGAAATAGCAATAGCTGATTTTATAGAATTTTTTAATTCATTTACATTTCCAGGCCAATCATATCTTAATAGTTTTTTAAGAGCTGGCTTACTTATACCTTTTACATTAGCATCTAACTCTTGGTTACATTGCTTTATATAGTGATCAAGTATAAGAGGAATATCCTCTTTACGCTCTCTTAAGGCAGGAATATTAATCTCTAAAACTTTTAATTTTAAATATAATTCTTCAATGAAAAGTTCTTTGATTATTTTTTCATTAAGATTTTTAGTTGTTGACGCAATAATTCTAACATTACTCTTTATTGGAACTGGACTTCCTATTCTAAAAAATTCCCCTTGCTCAATAAAGTATAGAATTTTTGATTGTAATTCTAAACTTAATGACTCAATATTTCCTAAATGAAGTGTTCCATTTGCTATTTTCTCTAAATCTCCTATTTGAGATATTACTGCACCTTTAAAGGCTCCTTTTTCATATCCAAAAAGTTTTCTTTCAATAAGTTCACTTCCTAAAGCTAAACAATTTATCGCAAGGAAAGGTTCTTTTTTATTGTCACTAAATTGGTGTATTGCCGTAGCAACACTTGTTTTTCCACAGCCATTCTCTCCAACAATAAGTACAGGTAACATAGATTTAGAAACTTTTCCAATCTTTTTATAAACTTCCAGCATCTCTTTTGAGTGCCCAATTAATTTATCACCTGTATTCTTATTCTTGTCAATTTTTTCTGCTGCAGTTTTCTTATCATTAACAGATTTGTTAATGATTTTTATTATCTCTTTTGCTGAAATAGGCTTAAGTATGTAATCATAAGCACCAGCTTTTAGGCTACCTACTACTATATTTAAATTAGAAGTTTCCCCCAATATTATTACTACTGACTTTTTTTGATACTCTACCGCTTTCGTTATAAGGTTAATTAATCCTTCCTCTTTATGGTTCTTTTCCTCTATTATAATAGCATCGAAACGCTTAGTTTTTACATTATCTAAAAACTCTATTACCGTTTCTGTTGATGTTAATTCATACTCTAAGCTATTTTCAATTTCATTTTTTAATACATTATCTAATCTAAAACCTAAAAAAATCATACTCTCTCCTATATTTTATTTAATTTCCTGTTAATTTAAAATTATATTCAAGAATTACGTCGCCATAAACTGTTTTGCCTTTTTTCTTTAAGTTTATTTTCCATGTTCTAGCAACTTCTTCAATTGCTAAATTTATCTCTGGCACTCCTGAGCCTTTTTCAAATGTTACACCTAAAACATTACCATACTCATCTATAGTTAACCTTAATCTTACACTTCCATTTAACCCTTTAACTTGGGCTGATTGTGGATATACAGGGTTTCTATTTTTGGGACTCCAGTCCGCAATAATATCTCCATCTGCAGATCCTAATTTATATCCACTTGGAATTCCTGAAACAGAACCTATTGTTTTTATAGGTGCTTCAGCATATTGCTCTGAACTTTGTTGTGATGAACTAGCACTTTTTTTCTCTTTCTTTACAACAACTCCTTTTGTTGATGGAGTATTGATTTTAGGAGCAGAAATCTCTATCTCCTGCAATCTTTCTTCTAAGCTTAAAGTTTTTTGATTTTCTGCATCTTTCTTTTTAGGTACATCTGGTTTTGGTGGTTCTGGAGGTTTTATCGGTGTTTTTCCAGTTACATCCTTGAATCCTTCATAATTAACAGCTCCTTTGTTATCTAATGCAACTAATCCTACTTTTAATTTTCCCGCAGCTTTCTTAGGTGCGTTAAAAGACATTATTAAAAGAATTAATACATTAATTATAAGAGAAAGTGTAAAAGAAAAACTATCTACTTTTTTCATAACTTCTCCTCCTATTATTTAGTACCTGGTGTTGCTGACGACGTATCTATGTCTAATGATGAAGCTCCAGCTTCCTTTGCAATAGTCATAACGTTAACTATTAGTCCATAATCAAGAGATTTATCTGCACTTATCATTACATTTTTTTCAGCACTTTTGCTTAAATTTCTTGATAAAACATCTCTTAATGTTCCTAAAGTTACTTTTTCTTGTCTTCCTTGTCCTTTTTCTTTAAAATTAAGTGATAATTGCATATTTTTATCAATAATTATTTGTATCTCTTTTACTTCTTTTAATTCTTTAATAGTTGAAGTTGGAAGATCTATTTTTATTCCACTTTTATTATCTTCAAAACTTGTTGCTACCAAGAAAAATATAAGTAATAAGAATACAACGTCTATTAGAGGAGTAATTTCTAAAATTAATTCCCCACCGTTCCTTCTTTTCATTCTATTTAATCTCATATTTTATCTCCTATTTTCTAAAGAAGTTTATCATTTCTGTTGCTGATTTTTCCATCTCTGATATTGAATCGTCTATTTTTTTATTAAAATAGTTATATACTATAAGAGCAGGAATTGCAACGAAAAGTCCTCCTGCTGTTGTTATAAGTGCTTCTGATATTCCACTTGCAAGAACTGCTGGATCTCCTGTTCCATGAACTGCAACAGCACTAAAAGCTGCCATCATACCTGTAACTGTTCCTAATAGTCCTAATAAAGGAGTAGCATGGGCAACTAATGATAGTATCCACATATTTTTTTCAAGAGCTGGCATTTGAGCTAACATTGACTCTTTTGCTTTTTCTTCTATAGAAACTAAGTTTGTTGTATTTGTTCTATACCAATAAGTTAACACATCTTTTATTACTCTTGAAGAAGCATTTTTATTTCCATTTAATATTATTATAGCCTCTTTAATCTCTTTTTTTTCTATATGTTGCTTAACATTATTTTTTATTTTAGCGAAATTACCACCTTCATTTAATCTGAAGTATAAAAATCTTTCTATAGCTGCTGTTAACCCCGCTATAGACATCATTAAAATAAAATACATTAACGGTCCACCATTTTTCATCCACTGCATAAAAACTCTCCTTTTTTTCTCTTTATAATTTTATTTTTTAATATTTAAAATCAGATATTTTAATTTGTTCAATTGCAATTAATTAAACAAAGAACCAAAGAATCCTGTCTTTTTACCTTTCACAACCTCTTTTTGAAGCTGAACCTCATCAGACTGAACAACTTTTATTCTTTGCTTTTGTCTTTTAATACTATCCCCTACAATCTCCATATTTGTTGATTCTATTTTCTGATTTTTAAGCAAATCATTAGTATTCATAATCTGCTTATACTCTAGTTGTTGTAAGTTTACTCCAGTAACCTCTTTTCCTATAATAGGTGATGTTGACACATCACCTTGATTATCATTGTTTGCAAAAGATACCGAAGTTATAAATAAACTAATTACTAATATTTTTTTTAACATTATTGTGCACCTCCTGCAAAAAACTGATCATATTTTTTAGCTGCACTTGGGTCAACTT
>CAMTJB010000093.1 GCA_947072715.1 uncultured Fusobacteriaceae bacterium
TAGAATTATAGAGTTAGGAGCTCAAATTACAGAAGATTATAAAAATGAAAAAGAAGACATAATCTTAGTTTGCCTTTTAAAAGGATCAATTATGTTTATGGCAGATTTATGCAGAGAGATTAAATTACCAATAAAATTTGATTTCATGTCAGTTTCAAGTTATGGAGATGAGTTTGAATCTTCGAGAGAAGTTAAAATAGTAAAAGAGTTAGATGAGCATATCTTAGATAAACATGTAATCATAGTTGAAGATATTGTAGACACTGGTAGAACTTTACAAAAGGTTAAACAAATCTTAGTAAACAGAGAGCCTAAGTCATTTAAAATATGTACTCTTTTAGATAAGCCATCAAGAAGAGAGACTGAAATAGTAGCTGATTATATAGGGTTTACAATTCCAGATGAATTTGTTTTAGGTTATGGATTAGACTTTAAACAAGAATATAGAAATATTCCATACGTAGCTGTAATGGGACCACTTAAATAAACTAAGGAGCTAAAATGTCAGATTTTAAGCATAAAAAAAAGTTTGGGCAAAATTTCTTAACACATCAAAATGAAGTTTTAGAAAAGATTATGGAAGTTTCTAACGTTTCAGAAGAAAATACTGTTATTGAGATTGGACCAGGAGAAGGAGCTCTAACGGAGCTTCTTCTAAAAGAAGGGAAAAAATTATTTTGTTTCGAAATAGATACTGATTTAGAAAAAATATTAGATAAAAAATTCAGTTCTAATCCTAAATTTAATTTAAAAATGGGAGATGTATTAGAAGCAGATTTAAAAGAGATTTTAAAAGATGAAAAAAATGTAAAAGTTGTAGCAAATATTCCATACTATATAACTTCACCTATAATTAATAAACTTATAGAAAATAGAGATAGAATTAGTGAAATATATATAATGGTACAAAAAGAAGTAGCAGAAAGAATATGCTCAAAAGCAGGAAAAGAAAGAAGTGTATTAACTTTAGCTGTAGAATATTTTGGAGAAGCAGAGTATTTATTCACAATACCTAAGGAATTTTTTACACCAGTTCCTAAAGTAGATTCAGCATTTATGTCTATAAAGCTATATAATGGAAAATATGAAAATCAAATAGATGAAAATGTTTTTTTTAAATATGTTAAAGCTGCTTTTTCAAATAAAAGAAAAAATATCTTAAATAATCTTTCAACTTTAGGATATTCTAAAGATGAAGTACGTGAAATTGTAAAAGAATTAGGAATTTCAGATAATGAAAGAGCAGAAAATATAACTATTGAAAAGTATATAGAGTTAGCTAAATATTTAGAGAATAAGAAAAAATAGGGGAAATGCCAAATGTTAGGAAGTTATGAATTTTTAATTCAAAGTAGAAAAGAGGATATAGATTTTATAAATAAAATTATAGAGGCCTATGAAGGTATTGGAGTAGTAAGAACCATAAGTGCAGAGAAGGGGATTATTAACATAATAACTACTTATGATTATAAAAATTTTTTAAAAGAGATATTAGAAGATTTGAATGAAAATTGGGTTAAAGCAGAAATAATAGAAGAAAAACCATGGTCAGGAGGGTTATAATATGGAAAATTTAGAAAAATTATTAAGTTTCATAATCGGGGAATTAGTAGAAAAAAAAGATGAAATTAGAATTTCTTATGACGCAATAGATGACACGGTAATATTTAAAGTTAGCGTTGCTAAAGGTGAAATGGGTAAATTAATTGGAAAAAATGGACTTACAGCAAATGCTATAAGAGGAGTTATGCAAGCCTCTGGAGTAAAAGATAAGATGAATGTAAACGTGGAGTTTATAGATTAATAGTTGGAGGAATAAATGGATCAACTTCTAGTAGTAGGAAAAATAGGGGGAACTCACCATTTAAAAGGTGCAGTAAAACTTTATTCAAATGTCGGAGAACAAATTTATAATATAGAAGGTAATAAAGTAATAGTTGAACTGAATGAAGAAGATAGAAAAATATTAACAGTTAAAGAAGTATCTCCATTAGTGGGAGATAAATGGATAATAGAATTTGAAGAGATAACTAATAAGACAGATGCTGGAAAGCTTATAAAAGCTTTCGTTAAAGTTAGAAGAGACTTATTAGGTGTAGAAGAGGACGAATATCTTTTAAATGATTTATTAGAAATGACTGTTATAAATCACGATGGTTTAGTTATAGGGAAAGTAGAAAATATATTTGATACAGCAGCACATGAGATTTTAGAGGTTGAATCAGAAAAATATGAAGCTATGATTCCAAATGTAGATGAATTTATAAAGAAAATAGATTTTGAAAAGAAAGAGATACATGTTCATTTAATTGAGGGTATGCTTGAAACAAAATAAGGAAAGGGTCGCTAAATATGAAAATAAATATTCTAACATTATTTCCAGAATTTTTTTCAAATTTTAAATCTGAAAGTATAATAGGAAAAGCTTTAAATAGAGGACTTTTAGAAATTAATATCATCAATATAAGGGATTATTGCTTAGATAAACATAAACAAGCAGATGATATCCCTTTTGGTGGTGGAGCTGGTATGGTAATGAAGGGAGAACCTATTTTAAGAGCATTGAAAGAGTTTGGTGGAAAAGTTATATATCCATCACCACAAGGGATTGTTTATAATCAAAATATAGCTATAGAGTTATCTAAAGCTGAGGAGATAACAATACTTTGTGGACATTACGAAGGGATAGATGAAAGGGTTATAGAAAATTATGTTGATATGGAAATTTCTATAGGGGATTTTGTATTAACAGGTGGAGAGATTCCTGCAATGATTATTGCGGATTCTGTAGCTAGAATGATTCCTGAAGTAATAAAAAAAGATTCTTATGAAAATGATTCTTTTTTTAATGGATTATTAGATCACCCTCATTATACACAGCCAAGAGAATTTGAAGGATTAAAAGTTCCTGAAGTTTTATATTCGGGTCATCATAAAAAAATAGATGAGTGGAGACTTAAAGAGAGTTTGAAAAGAACAAAATTAAGAAGACCAGACTTATTAAAAAATAGAGAGTTTTCAAAATTAGAAAAAAAACTGATGAAAGAAATAGAGGAGGAGCTAAAAAATGCCATTATATAAATTGGGAAATAGCACTCCTAAAATAGGTGAAAATAATTTTTTAGCAGATAGCTGTACAATCATTGGAGATGTAGAAACTGGCAGCAATGTAAGTATTTGGTATTCAGCAATTTTAAGAGCAGATGCTAGTAAAATAAAGATTGGAGATAATAGCAATATACAAGATAATTCAACTTTACACGGAGATATCACATCACCAGTAAATATTGGAAAAAATGTAACTGTAGGACATAATTGTGTTGTTCATGGCTGCACTGTAGGAGATAACGTAGTTATCGGAATGGGAAGTATAATTTTAAATGATAGTAAAATACCAAGTAATTGTATTGTTGCAGCAGGTTCTTTAGTAACAAAAAAACTAGAGATAGAAGAGGGAAGCTTAGTTGGTGGAAATCCAGCTAAAGTAATAAAGAAACTTTCTGAAGATAATATAAAATATATACAATATGCAAAGGATTTTTATATTAAAGATATAGAGTTATATAAAAAATTAGAAAAATTATAAAATAGTGAAGTGTTATAAATCAAAGAGTTATTATTAATTGGATAGATTTATAATAAATTATTCAGAAATATAGGGAAGTGAAAATAAATGAGACAAAGTATTTACTTAGCATTAGTGCATTATCCAGTGTATAACAAAAATAGTGATGTAGTTTGTACATCTGTTACAAACTTTGATATTCATGATATTTCAAGAACATCAAGAACTTACGGAGTAAAGCAATATCATATTATTGTACCTGTAGAAGCTCAGAAGCAGTTAACTGAAAGAATTATAGGTTACTGGCAAGATGGAGCTGGAGGACAATTTAATAAAGATAGAGAAGAGGCTTTCTCAGCAACGAGAGTTTATGAGAGCATTGAAAAATCAATTTCTGAAATAGAAAAAATAGAAGGAAAAAAGCCAAGAATAATAACAACATCTGCAAAAATATTTCCTAATTCAATATCATATAAAGATTTAGGGGAAAAAATATTTGAAGATGATCAACCATACCTTTTATTATTTGGAACAGGATGGGGATTAGTAGATGAGGTTATGGATATGTCAGATTATATTTTAGAACCTATTAGAGGAAATTCTAAATACAATCACTTATCTGTTAGATCAGCAGTTTCTATAATTTTGGACAGACTTGTCGGAGAAAATTAAAAATGGGTAGAGAAGTAAGAATAACACCAGAAGAAGATAAAATGCAAAAGTTAGGAATATCTAATTTAAAAATAAAAGAAATTAATTACAATGAAAGGCACAAAAGATTAAATCTTAAGTGCCTTATTTCTTCTGTTACAGAGCTTACGGAATTAGATATTTTAGAAAAAAGTATTAAAGCGAATTTTGGTGAAAAAATAAAGTTAGTTACTCGTGTTGAGTTATCAGTAGAAGAGATTAGTAAAGAAGACTTAAAAGTAATAATAGAGAGATCAATAAAAAAAATAAAAGAAAAAAACGCGATTTCAAGATCGTTTTTATATATTTATAGAGTAAATATTATAGAAAATTTAATTCAAATTGAGCTTAACAATAAAATGTCTGTGGATATATTAAAAGATTCTCATATAGATAGAGTATTGAAAAAAACATTAAGCGAAACAGGAATTGAAGGTTTCGAATTAGAGTTTATAGTTGGAGATTTCTCTAAAAAACTAGAAGATATTGCAGCTCAAAAGGATGAATTGTTAGTCAAATTAAATAAAAAAAATGAAATTGACATTCAAGAGAACATTAAAAATAAGCAATCTAATCCCCAAGATAAAAAAACAGATTTTTCAACAAAGGAAAAAGATAAAGGAAATGTTCAAACTTTCTATAATAAAAATAAAGGATTAAGAGGAACTGTTATTCCTATAAATGATTTCGATGAACTTATGGAAAATGAACCTTGTGTAATAGAGGGGCAAATATTTGCAATAGAAGTTAGAGAAATTAGAAATGAAAAATTATTAATAACATTAAGAATAACAGATAAGAAAAACTCTGCTACATTAAAATCTTTTATTGATAAAAATAAAAATTTTGATGCTAAAGAGGGAGATTATATTAAAGCTGCTGGTAAAAAGCAGATAGATAGATTTGCAAATAATGAAGAGATTCTTATGTTTAATGCCATAGAAAAATTAGATAAAGTTGATAAAGTTAAGATTGACTCTAGTGAAGAAAAGAGAGTTGAATTGCATACTCATACAAAAATGAGTGAAATGGTTGGGGTAAATGATGTTAAAGAGATAGTTGAGAGAGCAGAATTATATGGTCACAAAGCTGTAGCTATAACTGATTATTCAGTCGTTCACTCTTTTCCATTTGC
>CAMTJB010000094.1 GCA_947072715.1 uncultured Fusobacteriaceae bacterium
GCATTATGTTGCAGGGGTAGATTTGGGAGGAACAAATTCAAAAATAGGGATATTGAATGAAAATGGAGATTTGCTAAAAAGCATTTCAATAAAGACTCTTTCAGATGAAGGTGTTGAAAAATGTTTAACTAGAATTTGGAATACAATAGAAGGGTTAGCCCATGAACTGTGTATTCCAGTAGATAGTATAGAAGGAATAGGGATAGGAATACCAGGACCTGTATCGCAACAAGAAATAGTTGGGTTCTTTGCAAATTTTCCTTGGGAGAAAAAAATTAATGTAAGCAAAATTATGCAAAGAATATCAGGTAAAAAAAATGTGAAGGTAGACAATGATGTTAACGTAATAGCTTTAGGAGAAGCCAAGTATGGTGCTGGAAGAGAAACCTTATCAAGTGTAACAGTAGCTTTAGGAACAGGGATAGGAGGTGGAATTTACGTTGCAGGAAAGCTTATTTCTGGATTTACAGGTGCAGGGGGAGAAATAGGACACACAAAGGTTGAAAAGGATGGAAAGCTTTGTGGATGCGGTCAAAAAGGGTGCTTTGAAGCTTATGCATCAGCAACGGGATTAGTAAGAGAGTGTATATCTAGACTTACAGTAAATAAAAATAATGAAGTTTATAATTCTGTTAAGGGAAAACTAGACGAAATTGAAGCAAAAACAATTTTTGATGCTGCAAAGATGGGAGATAAGTTTGCTTTAGAGTTAGTAGATTATGAAGCAGAATATCTAGCGTTAGGGTTGGCTAATATTTTAAATATTATTAATCCAGAAGTACTAATTTTAGGTGGAGGAGTTGCCTTAGCAGGTGATATACTATTAGATGCAGTAAAAGAAAAATTAAAAAAATATGCTTTGCCAATAACTTTAGAAGGATTAAAAATTAAGTTGGCAGAGTTAGGGAATGATGCTGGAGTAAAAGGGGCATCAGCATTGGTACTGTAATAAAAAAACAATATAAAATAAAAAGGATGGTAACAAATGAATAATAACGACATTTTAAGAAGATTAAGATATGCACTAGATATAAGTGATGTGAACATGGTAAAAATATTTGAATTAGGAGATTATCAAATAGATATTCCTGCAGTAAAATCTATTTTAAAGAAAGAGATAGAGGATGGTTATGTAACTTTAAAGAATGAAGAGTTAAAGAAATTTTTAGATGGTTTTGTTATTTTTAAAAGAGGAAAATTAGAGTTAAAGCCAGGACAAAATGCACCAGTAGAAGAGGCATTTAATCCTAAGAAAAACAGTAATAACAACAATATTATCTTAAAGAAGTTAAGAATAGCTTTAGAATATAAAAGTGATGATATGTTAAAAGTATTTAAATTAGGTGGAGTAGAAATATCTGAGCATGAACTTTCTGCATTATTTAGAAAAAGAGACAATAAGAACTATAAAGAGTGTGGTGATAAGTTTATTAGAGTATTCTTGAAAGGGTTAGTAACTCTTTATAGAGGAGAGAGAGACTAATGATATTAATAACGGGAGCTAATGGACAGTTAGGATATGATTTTAAAAAACTTTTTGATAATCTAAATATAGAATATATAGCTACTGATTATTTAGAGCTAGATATTACTGATTTTAGTAGTGTAAAGAAATTTATAGAAGAAAAAATTATAAAATGTGGAAAAAAATTAGAACTAATTATAAATTGTGCTGCTTATAACAATGTAGATAAAGCTGAAAGCGAAAAAGAGATATGTTATAAGCTAAATGCTTATGCTCCTAGAGATTTAGCAAAATTATCAAAAGAGTTTGATGCAGATTATATAACATATTCTACAGATTTCGTTTTTGATGGAGAAAAAAAGGCTCCTTATACAGAGGATGATATTCCAAATCCACTTTCTGTATATTCACAAGCTAAATATGAAGGTGAAAAATTAGTTTTAAAAGAGTATGATAGATCTTTTGTTATAAGGACTTCATGGGTTTTTGGAATTGCAAATAATAATTTTAATAAGCAGGTAATTCAATGGTCATCAAATAAAGATAATCTTTCAATAGTTGATGATCAAGTATCTGCACCAACATATTCAAGAGATTTAGCATATTACTCATGGAAGCTGATTCAGACTAAGAGATATGGTTTATATCATATAGCTAATTCAGGAATAGCCTCTAAGTATGATCAAGCTAAACATGTCTTAAATAGTATAGGGTGGAACGGAGTTTTAACAAGAGGAAAAAGCTCTGATTTTAAGTTACCAGCTAAAAGAGCAGAGTATTCTAAATTAGATTCAACAAAAATAGAAAAAGTAATTGGAGAAAAAATCCCATCATGGGAAAGTGGTATAGATAGATTTTTACAAGAAATGAACTGTAATTAGAATAAAGAATTAAGAGAGCACAAAGTACTATTTTAGTACTTTAAAGGCTCTCTTTTTTTTATTATTAGCAATATAACAAATAAAAATCAATAAAATGATAAAATATATAACAAAATGATAAAAATGAAAAAAAATTTCAATTCATTTGAAATAATCTTGTATATAAAATAAAACTATGCTAATATTATTCAACGCTTGAAAAAATTACTTATATTGAAATAAAAAGAGTTCTTAATAGTATTAAGAACTAAGAGGAGGATAATTTATGGGTGAACAAAGAGGAAGTTGGAGCTCTAATATAGGTTTTGTATTAGCAGCGGCAGGATCAGCAATAGGTCTTGGGAATTTATGGAAATTTCCATATCTAGCAGGTAAAAATGGAGGAGGAGCCTTTGTTATTGTATATTTATCATTAGTTATTATTTTAGGTTTTTCATTAATGTTAGCAGAAATGGTTATAGGAAGACGAGGAAAATCAGATGCATTTGGTTCGTATAATAATATAAAAAAAGGTTGGGGATTTATTGGAATATTTGGAATTTTAGCTTGTTTTATAATTTATTCTTATTATACAGTTATAGCAGGTTGGATTATTAAATATATAGTTGAATTTATTTTTAATGGTGGAGTTCACGGAGATATAAGTGGATACTTTAGTAATTTTATAAGTTCTGGAATATCACCAATTATGTATAGTGCAGTGGTTTTAGTTCTTACAGCAGTCATTGTTTTAAAAGGGGTTTCAGGTGGAATAGAAAAAGCAAGTAAAATTATGATGCCAACATTATTCATATTTATGTTTATAATCGTATTAAGATCAGTTACTTTACCTAATGCAGGTGTAGGAATAGAATTTTTCTTAAAACCAGATTTTTCTAAAATAACAGGTGGAGTAGTATTAGCAGCTTTAGGTCAAGTATTCTTTTCTTTAAGTTTGGGAATGGGAGCGATGATAACATATGGTAGTTATTTACCAAATGATACAAAATTAGTAAAAAATTCATTTATAATACCAGCTTTAGATACTTTAATAGCATTACTTGCAGGGTTAGCGATATTACCAGCAGTTTTCTCTTTTGGACTTGAACCAACAGCAGGACCAGGATTAATATTTATAACTCTTCCAAAGGTTTTTGCAGCTATGCCATTTGGGTTTATATTTGGATTAATATTCTTTATATTAGTTCTTTTTGCAGCAATAACTTCAACAATTTCTTTATTAGAAGTTGTAGTTTCATTTGTGGTTGATCAGATTAAAATTGAAAGAAAAAAAGCTACTATTTTAGTAACTCTTGCAATATTTTTAGTGTCTATTCCAAATTCTAATTCATTTGGATCTATGGCAAATACAACAGTATTCTTTGGAATGAATTTCTTTGATTTCTTATGTTACTTAACTGATAATATATTATTACCAGTTGGAGGATTATTATTATGTATCTTTGTAGGATATGTGTGGAATAAAGAGGAGATTAAGGAAGAAATAACAAATAATAATAGTGTAGAATTCAAAGGATTTAAATATTGGTTATTTGGAATTAAGTATGTAGGACCAATAGTTTTAACTGTAATTTTGTTACAAGCATTAGGAATTTTAAAATTTTAAAT
Source organism: uncultured Fusobacteriaceae bacterium (assembly GCA_947072715.1). The sequence goes on from CAMTJB010000094.1 coordinate 3,955, forward strand.
TAAAAAATATATAATAATAAAAGAAAGATTTTCTTAAAAGAGAGTCTTTTTTTTGTTAAATTGATAAAATATTAAACAAAATAATAAAAAATAATACAAAATGAAAAAATAAGGTTGAAAAAAAACAATATTCGTTATAAAATTGTAAATATTACAAAGAAATGAAAAGTTTTATCTTGTGGGAGATTAATTACAAAAATATTTTGGAGGTAGAAATGAATAGTTTAAAATTGAAAAATGATATTTACTGGTTAGGTAGTTTAGATCCAAAATTAAGAGTTTTTGATATTATTATGGAAACAGAGTTTGGAACAACTTATAACTCTTACTTTGTTAAAGGGAGTGAAAAAACTGCTGTATTTGAAACTGTTAAAGAAAAATGTTTCGATGATTATATCAAAAAATTAGAGCAATTAACAGATGTATCAAAACTTGATTATATTGTAGTTAGTCATACTGAGCCAGATCATGCTGGAAGTATAGCTAAACTTTTAGATTATGCTAAAAATGCTAAAGTAGTAGCATCAGAAAGAGCTGTAGAATTTTTAAAAGATATAATGAATAGAGAGTTTGATTATATTATAGTTAATCATTTGGATGAATTATCTTTAGGAAATAAAACTTTACAATTTTATTCTGTACCATTTTTACATTGGCCTGATACAATTTATACTTATATTAAAGAAGATAAAACTCTTGTAACTTGTGATTCTTTTGGTTCTCACTATAGTTTTGATGAAATTCTATACTCTAAAATACCAACAGAAAAAATGGAAGATTATAAATCGGCCTTAAGATATTACTATTTAGCTATTTTTTCTCCATTTAAACCTTATGTTCTTGAGGCAATAGAAAAAATAAAAGGGATATACAAGGATATAGATATGGTATTACCAGGGCATGGACCTGTTCTAGATAAAAATCCACAAGAAATAATGAAAATTTATGAAGAGTGGTCTCAATTACCAGAAAAATCAGAAAAAAAATCAATAGTTATACCTTATGTAGCTGCTTATGGTTATACTGAAGAATTAGCCCAAGAGATAGAACGTGGAATTAAAAGATATGATGAAAATATAGAAACGTCACTTTATAACATAAATATTGCAAATTTTGCAGCACTTAAGCCTGAAGTAATGAAAAAAATTGATAGTGCAACAGGGGTTCTATTTGGAACATCAACTATAAATGGAGATGCACTACCTCTTATATCTGATTTAGCTCAATCTATGGGTCCTATAGCTCATGGAGGTAAGTATGCTTCAGCATTTGGTTCTTATGGTTGGAGTGGTGAAGGTGTAGATAATATAATTGATAGATTAGATCAAATTAGATTAAATGTACTAGATGGGTATAAAATTAAATTTAAGCCTAATGAAGAGAAATTAAATGGTGCTTTTGAATTTGGTTATACTTTTGCTAA